>JAFGMJ010000090.1 GCA_016927635.1 Actinomycetota bacterium | reverse complement strand
GACAACAGGATTTTTGAATCTGATGAAAAGCTGGGCTATATCATTTCTGTAAGCTATCCGGAATTTGCTCCTGCAGCATCTTTGAACCTGGAAGATACTTTAAACAAATATATATATGAAGATACAGTCCTTGGCATTATAAATTCTTTTAAGGAAGAAATAAGCAGCTACGATGGCAACAATAGCGGCAGCGAGGCAAGCGGGGGCTGGCAGTATACACTTGCCATAGACTATTCTGTACTGACTTATAATAATAATCTTATTTCTGCTCTTCTTAATATCTATCCTTACATGGGCGGGGCCCATGGGATGAATTATTTTGTTACCTTTAATTATGATATTGCAAACAACAGGATCCTCAGCCTTGCTGACGTTTTCAAGAAAGGTTTTGACTATTTTTCATTTCTTTCTGATTACTGCTTTGAAGATTTAAAGAACCAGGTCAAATCATCTGGAGATGAACCTGATACCGACTGGATAAAAGCGGGCACTGACCCGGCATTTGAGGAAAATTTTTCAAATTTTCTTTTAACACCGCAAGGCCTTGTAATTAAATTCCCTGCTTACCAGGTCGGGCCGGGCGCGGCCGGGGATTTTTCTGTCCTTATAGAATATGATGAGAATATGAATTTTTAGGCACTATACAGGTTAAGGCCATTTATGAAAAAACAGAAGACCCCTTATTTAGGAGGTTTTACTTCGAATTCTTCAGTCCTGCTAACCGTGGCACCATTAAACGTGAAAGCTTCCAGTGTCAGGCTGTAAACTCCGGGTGTGCCGGGAGTTTCCCAACCTGCAAGATATCCGAGCTCATCATGAATACTGCCACCTGAACAGCTCCATTTATAACTTGCTATATCGCCTTTTGGATCGATTATTACTGCAGTCAGATTATAACTGGAACCGGCTTCAATATAATCAATGAGAACAACAATATCTGAAATCTCAACCTTTGTTTGTTCCACGATAAAATCTTTTGAAGCTGACACTTTATCTCCAGCCTTATTGGTAACAGTTACATTTAAAGTACAGGTGCCCGGTGCGCCTGGAGTGTCCCATTCAATAATATTTGCATCCTGGCTGTGCAGCACCCCGCTATTTATGCTGAAAGAAATATCAGTTGTCCCGATATTATCACTTATGTAACATGTTATTTTATATGTATTGTCTGTATAAATTCCGCCCGGCGGAGTTATAGCAATGTCAGTAATAACAGTACCGGGATTAGACGCTGCATTACCAACAAGTATTTCCATTGTCTGCGAGTCAAATCCTCCCCAGCCGTCACTGACTGTAAGAGAAATATTGAACAATCCGTCACTGTTTGGCATTGTCCAGTTTACACCTGGAGATTCCGGTGTGTCTGCATACCCTGAGTCTATGTGCCAGTCATAGGTTATTGCATCATTATCCGGGTCTGTTACATCGCTTGTGAATGCATATGTCTGCCCGGGCAAAAAAGTATTGCTGCTGGCAATAATGCTGTTAATAACCGGGGGATTATTGCCGGATTTTGCATCACTATTTGAGCTGTCGTTATTATTGTTGTTATTTTCCTGGCTCTGCGAACCGCTGTTATCTGTGCTGTCACTTGAGGAGCTGTTATTTTGGGAATCTTCGCTTTTATTTTTATCCTGTGAGTTGTCTTCATTTGTGCCTGTTTGATTTTCAATTGAGCTGTTTATTTTTTCAATTAAGCCTTCAGCAGATATCTTTTCGCTTGGCGAACTGCAGAGGCTGCAGACTGCTGCAGTGGAAAAAATAAAAATAATGGTTATAATAAATGAAATTAGATAGGCTTTCTTTTTCATATATAACTCCATTTACAGGATATTTTGTAAATATACAGTATATATTGTACATTAAAAAAACCGGCAATTAAATGTATTTTGTTTTTATTCTATTTTTCACACAGTTTTAAAAAACCAGAATTTGTTTGCCTTGATACAGATATTGTTGTTTTAATACTAAATTATTAAGAAAATTTAAATAAAAGGCTTGCTGCTCAAATGCTATTATATTTTTTTTAAGTAAAATCCTTGCGGTAACTTTATTTTACACCTGTTTCAGGAGCCTGCAGGAAATAAAAAGACTGCTTAATGAAAAGGATCTTGCCTGATAAATCAATTTGATTATTTTACTTTTAAATTAATCAATAGCATAATATGTTTGTTTGAGAATTCGAATATATTAAAGTAACAATAGACATTATTTTTAAATAATTTTGAAAAAGGAGCATATAACATGCTATTTTTAATTCAGCACTGACTTGCGGGGGAAAAGATGGAAGATTTACTGGAACAAAAACGTTATTTTTTAAAAGATTATATAAGGCTTGAGACTGATTTTTCAAATACTGACCAGAACAGGGGTATAGCACCGCCCCCGGTTGAAAAACCTTTGGCTGCAGGAAGCAAAAAAATAATGCTCCCGACTTTGCAGGAATTGACAAATATTTCCCAGTGCAGTTTAATTTCTGCCATAACCAACCGTAAAAGCCACAGAAAGTACAAGCCGGAACCAATTGATAAGCAGGAACTTGCTTTTTTGCTATGGTCTACGCAGGGTGTAAGAAAAAACCTTAAAAATGTTGTCTTAAGAACAGTGCCTTCAGCGGGCAACAGGCATTCGTTTGAGACATATCTTTATATTAACAATGTTAAAGATTTAGAAGAGGGCATATACCGTTATCTTCCGGTTGAACATGCCCTGGCCTTTGAATTTACTGAAACCTCCTTAAGGGAAAAAATCAGCATAGCTGCAATGGGCCAGTTTTTTGTCGGCACAGCCCCTGTTGTATTTATCTGGACAACTATACCGTATCGCATGGAATGGCGCTACAGTATTGCCGCCCATAAAGTCATAGCAATAGATGCAGGGCATGTTTGCCAGAACCTTTACCTTGCATGTGAAGCAATTGGAGCAGGCACATGCGCAATTGCTGCTTATAACCAGGAAATGATGGATAAATTTATAAGAGTTGATGGTAAGGATGAATTTGTAATATATCTTGCTTCTGTGGGAAAAGTCTGATATGCAAAAATTTCAACCAGGAGGATTTCTGGATGCATTAAACAGTCTTGTCAGGGAATATTCTTCAGAGCTTTATTCTTTTTGTGCTATCACTGAAAATCGCACAGATAATATACCCGGAGACCATGAGCGTGAAAAAAAAACATTCATTTCAGATCAATATTTAACAGAATCTTTAAAGGATGCAAATATCTTTTCTGGTTTTAATATCGGGAAACTGAAAATTGCCGGCCCTTTGGTTTCTGCCCCTCTTGCTGGAATAAGCGATAACACTTTCCGTATTTTCTCGCATGCGTTCGGCGCAGCTCTTAATTTTACCGAGATGATCTCAAGTTTTGGCCTTCATTACAATAACAGGGCAACAGAAGCGCTTTCAAATATCACTTCAGGAGAAAGGCCGTGTGCCGTACAGATTTTTGGCTGTGTCCCTGAGATTCTGCTCGAAGCTGCACAACGGCTACAGGATAAGGCGGATATTATAGATATCAACATGGGTTGCCCGGTGCCAAAGGTGCTTAAAGCAAAAAGCGGTGGGTTTCTTTTAACTGATGAAGGGCTTATAAAAAAAATAATATCAGACATAGCTTCAGCAATAAATAAACCTCTCACCATAAAGATAAGGCTGGGATGGGATAAAAACTCTATAAATGTTCATCGCATTGTAAAAATTGCAGAAAATTACGGCGCATCTGCTGTGACTATACATGGCAGGACGGTTAAGCAGGGATTTGGCGGTGATGCCGATTATGAATTCATAAAAAAAATAAAACAAAAGTCAAATATTCCAATTATTGTAAGTGGAGATATTGACGGGCCCTTAAAAGCTTTGCAGGTTTTAAAATATACGGGTTGCGAAGCTTTGATGATAGGAAGGTCAGCAAGGGGAAGGCAATGGATATTTAAAAATATACTTGCCGGACTTGATTATTTTAAAAAAATACCCTTCCCCGAATATGTCAGGGCTTTTGATTATGAGCCGTCTGTAAGATTCAAAAAAAGATTTGCCCTTATGTATCTTTCATCGATGATAGAATTTGAAGGTGAAGCCAGAGCCGTAAAGCAGTTCAGGAAATATCTTGCATGGATTTTTAAAGGAGTTTCAAACATATCAAGGATAAGAAAAGACTTTTTCACCGTCAATGATTATGAGGATGTTGCAAAGCTGATAAACGATATAAAAGGCTGATACTTTATATTTTAATTCCAGGTGCAAAAAAT
>JAFGMJ010000089.1 GCA_016927635.1 Actinomycetota bacterium | reverse complement strand
TCGCGAAGTTTTGCAGCTTCTTCAAAATTTTCAACGGTTATTTCTTCCCTTAGCCTGTGCTCCAGGTCATTTATTTCTTTCTGCAGCTTTTCTTTTCTGCCAGGTTTTAACGGAAGTTTTCCTTTGTGCTTATAATTTCCATGTATTGCTTTTATTATTGGTATAAAAGCATTTTTGAATTCAATATAGCAGTCAGGGCATCCTGCCTGTCCAAGAGCTTTTATTGTATTTAAATCACAAAAACAGAACCTGCATACCTTGCCGGGAGATCCTTCAATTGTACCCAGTATTTTGTCTATCTCGCCCTTATCACTGATTTTTATGTCAACTTCAAGGAATTTTTTCAGGATATTATTGAGGTCATTGAAAAAGTCATCAGCAGGCAGAAAGGTAAGGCTTCTTAGGCAATCAATACAGATATTAATCTTTTCTGTCCTGCCGTTGATAATTTTTATTATATTAACATTTGCTTTATTTTTTTTACAAATTTCACAGATCATTTTTTCTCCTGCTTAAAAAGCTATTCATTTTCAGGCCTGAGCAAAGGAAACAGTATCACGTCTCTTAATGATTTGCTGTCTGTAATTATCATAACAAACCTGTCAACGCCTATTCCTTCGCCTCCAGTAGGAGGCATCCCGTATTCAAGAGCTTTTATAAAGTCCAGATCTATTTTTCCTGATAATCTTTCTTCTTCATCACTGCTCTGGGCCTGTTTTTTAAATCTTGCCACCTGGTCCCTGGGGTCGATAAGTTCAGAAAAAGCATTTGCCACTTCTTCAGCACCTATAAATAATTCAAATCTTTCTGTAAGCTGGCTGTTTTGAGGATGCCGTCTTGCAAGGGGAGATATTTCAAGTGGATAATCCTTAATAAATACCGGCTGTATAAGTTTAGGTTCAACTGCTTTTTCAAATATCTCATTTATTATTTTACCCTTGCCATAATTTTCTTCAATATCTACGCCCATCTGAAGGCAAATTTCTTTAAGTTTACCAATTTCCATATCAAACGATACAGTAATTCCGCCATATTTTTCAATAGCTTCTATCATGGATATTTTTTCCCAGCTTCCATCAAGAGATATTTTATTACCCCTGTATTCAAAATCAAGAGAACCCGTGGCTCTCTCTGCAACAAATTTAAACATTTCTTCAGTAAGAGCCATAAGATCATTGTAATCAGCAAAAGCCTGGTAAAACTCCACCATCGTAAATTCAGGGTTGTGTTTATGTGAAATACCTTCATTCCTGAAATTCCTGTTTATTTCAAAGACTTTTTCAAAACCGCCAATTATAAGTCTTTTAAGGTAAAGTTCCGGAGCTATCCTTAAATACAAATCCATATCCAGGGCATTGTGATGAGTTATGAAAGGTTTTGCAGCTGCTCCCCCAGGAATTGGCTGAAGCATTGGTGTTTCAACTTCGAGAAAGCCCCTGCACGCAAGAAACTCTCTTATTGCCTCTATTACTTTTATCCGTATCAGAAATATATTCTTTATTTCAGGGTTTACTATAAAGTCAAGATATCTCTGCCTGTAGCGCAGTTCTATATCTTTTAAGCCATGCCACTTTTCAGGCATTATCCTGACAGATTTGCTCAGGAGTACAAAATCCTTAACATTAATGGAAAGTTCACCTTTATGTGTAACAAATACATTGCCTTCAACGCCTATCCAGTCGCCTATATCCAGGTTTAAAAAATCGTTATATTTTGCTTCACCAATGTTTTTCTGGCTCAAATAAAGCTGCATTTTACCTCCTGAGTCTTTCAGGTCACAAAAAGTGGCTTTGCCATGAATCCTGAAAAGCATAGCTCTTCCTGCTATACGGTAAACATCTTCAGCTTTTTCGCCGGGCCCCAGACCTGAATGCAAATCTATTATGCGGGAAATATCAGCATTTTTTTTGAATTTGCCAGGATAATACAGATTAGCCCCATTTGCAGACATTTCTTTTATCTTTTTAATCTTTAACTTTAAAGGCTCGCTTAAGGATTGCTCTGTCTCTGCATAGTATTCATACTGGTCACTTTTGCTGTTATCAGGGTTTTCAGGCTTGTTTTTTTTATTCATAATCAAATTATTCAAATTTTTTTAAAAAAGTCTATTACTAACAAAATTAAATAAATGCTGCCTTAAATAATAATAAACATTCATTTTTTATTACTTCAAAACCATGCCATGGCAATTTTATAGTTACCTGGCCATGTCATGCGTGCCTATTATAAATTATTATCAGGAAATATCTACAATCTCAAAATTTTTTGTAGCCATGGGGGTTTTTACGGCTATCACTTCACCGATTTTCCTGTTAAGAAGCGCTCTGCCCACAGGAGATTCATCAGATATCTTTCCTTTTTCAGGGTCAGATTCTATTGAGCTTACAATCCTGTATTTTTTCTCTTTTTTGTCGTCCAGGTCTTTTAAAATAACAACTGAGCCCATATCCACTGTGCCTTTTTCACCGTTTTCGACCAGGACATAATTTTGAAGTATTTCACTTATTTGCTCTATGCGCCCTTCAATAAAGGCCTGGTCATTTTTTGCATGCTCATATTCAGGGTTTTCCGTCAAATCCCCGCCAAATTCCTTGGCATCTTTCAAGCGCTCTGCCACTTCTTTTCTCTTTATTTTTATAAGGTCATCATACTCTTTTTGAAGCATCTGAAGGCCCTCATTGGTCAAACGGTATTCCTTCATCAGATTTATTCACCTCTCTGCCTCTCAGCCTGAATCATTATTAGATCACTGTGCTGACAGCAATTTAAATTTTAATTGAGGTATTATATTGTAAGAGCAATAAGATGTCAAAATATGCTTTTTAAAAAGGCCGTGGGTTTAATATTCTAAAAAATTTACCCGAATCTTCCTGTGATATAATTTTCAGTTCTTTTGTCTGTGGGGTTCGTAAATATTTTGTTTGTATCATCATACTCTATGAGCGTTGATGGTTCACCAAATCTTTCCATAAGTAAAAAAGCTGTTTTTTGGGAAACTCTTGCAGCCTGCTGCATATTATGCGTGACAATTATAATAGTGTAATTATCCTTAAGCTCATCCATAAGGTCTTCTATCTTTTGTGTTGATATCGGGTCAAGAGCAGATGCTGGTTCATCCATAAGGATTACTTCAGAATCTACAGCAAGAACTCTTGCTATGCAAAGACGCTGCTGCTGGCCTCCTGAAAGCTCAAGGGCGGCTGTGTTAAGCTTGTTTTTTACCTCATCCCAGAGTGCAGATTTTTTAAGGCTTATCTCAACTATATCATCTAGCTCAGCCCTGGAATATCTTTTATGCAATTTTGGGCCATAAACTATATTTTCATAAATGGTCTTGGGAAAAGGATTTGGCCTTTGAAAAACCATGCCTATTCTTTTTCTTAAGTCAACCACATCTATGTTGTCTTTATATATATCTATTTCATCAACTATGACCTCTCCCTCAATAGATGTATTTGCTAAAAGCTCGTTCATCTTATTAAATGCCCTTAAAAAAGTGGATTTGCCGCATCCGCTTGGACCTATTATTGCGGTTACAGCATTTTTGTCTATGTCCATAGTTATGGACTCCAAAACTTTATTAGTGCCATAAAAAAAACCAAAAT
>JAFGMJ010000088.1 GCA_016927635.1 Actinomycetota bacterium | reverse complement strand
TTTTTTTGCATACAAGAAGTAGATAAAAAGATTATTAATGTAATAAATAGAATTATTAAAAATTTTTTCATTTTGATAAAGATCACAGTATTGAAACAATAGCATTTCTTATAAATAAAGAGCCTTTAATTTTCGATATTTTAATTATTTCGTAATCTGGGAAAAATCTATTTTTATAAATGTATATCTAAAAGTTAATAATAATAACAGTATTTTGACCAGTTTTATCCTGGTAATTGGTACAGTCTGATGTCATTCTTGAAATTGTTTATACTTTCAAAACGAAAACAGCGTCCAAAAGCATAATAATCTCAATTAAAAACAATATTAGAGATAGCAGAGCTTTAAAAGTTTTCCTGAATTTTAATCTTACTTCCAGAGGTGAGAAAAGATTAGCTTAGTAGATAAATTTTAAAAAAATAAAAAACTGCTTAAATTTATAAAGAAGATTTGTTTTTTAAAGCTATTGAAATTGCTTCGGCTCTGCTTGCAGCGCCAAGCTTACTTAATATATTGCTTACATGAAATTTTACAGTAGAAATACTCAGTGTCTCTGCCTGGGCTATCTGTTTATTGGAAAGTCCTTGAATAAGGTCTTCTAAAATTTTTTTTTCCTGGTTGGTCAGGTAATAATTGGCTGATTGAGAGTTTTTCAGCCTGGAAATTAAAAAATCGCTGGCTTCTGAAGATAGGGTAGATTTTCCCATATTGGCATTTCTCAAGGTTTTTATAAGGCTTTCTCCGGAAATGTTTTTAAGAACATATCCAATTGCTCCTGCTTTAAGGGAATTCTCTAATAGATTTTTATCAATAAAGCTTGTCAGGATTATTATTTTAATGGATGGTTGACTTTGAAGTATTTTTCTTGTTGCTTCAACACCGTCAACTTCAGGCATTACCAGATCCATAAGCACAATATCGGGATTGCTTATTTTACACATAGCAATTGCTTCTGCGCCGTTTTCAGCTTCTCCTACGATTTCAATATCATCATAAATATCAAGATATGTCTTTATACCTTTTCTTACAAGTGGATGGTCATCAGCAATTAATACTTTTATCATAGTTTTATTAAAATATTAAACTGAAAAATATTAAAATTACCTTAATCTGATTTTAATTATATAACAAACAAAAGTGGAGTAGAATAAATTTTTAAATTTATGGTTAATGGACAAATATTTAATATTATAGATACTGTGCGCTTAATTGAGGGATTGGCCTAGACTGGCAAACTGATTTGATTTAATTAGCTGCAAGATGATAAGTTTTAGGGCAGTTTACTCATTTCTTTTAATACTGTCCCAATTACCAGGTTAAAACTGGCCAAAATACTGTTAATGCCAGAACCATATGGGATTATAATCAATTTTATCAACTGTATCTAAAAGACGGTCAAATTGACTGATATCTTTATAGAATTAAAACAATTATAAGAAGTTGCAACTTTTAAGGGGATTTTTATGGCAGAAATCAAGGCATTTTCTTGGAAAGTTGGAGGGCCTGCAGGTTTTGGGATTATGTCTACGGGCCTTATATTTGCAAGAATTTTTTCACGCAAGGGATACAATGTTGTAGATGATAAAGAATACCCTTCACTTATCCAGGGTGGCCACAATGTTTACAGTGTAAGAGTAAGTACAGAAAAAATATTTTCGCTTTTAGCTTCCGTAAACATTCTTATTGCCCTGGATGAAATGACAATAGACCTGCACATGAATGAAGTCAAAAAAAATGGTTTCATAGTTTATGATAGCGGAATTTTTATTGGCAGGGATTTTAATTATAAAAAACCTGATGTCAACTTTCTTCCGGTCCCTTTTGACAGATTAATAGAAAAGACAGGCGCTCCTAAAATCGTCAAAAATAATGTGGCCCTTGGCGTATCTGTTGCATTGCTGAATTATGATTTTAATATGCTAAAAGAGGTAATTACTGAAAATTTTAAAGATAAGGGGCAAAAAATCATTGATTTTAATGTAAGTGCAGCAAAAGCTGGTTTTGATTTTATAATGAAGGAATTCACAGGTATACCTAAAATTCATATTAAAAAAAATTATAGTAAAAAAAAGCTACTGCTGACAGGCAATGATGGGATTTTTTTAGGGGCTTTAAATGCAGGCTGTAAATTTTATGCTGCTTATCCGATGACGCCCTCGTCCTCGATATTGCATTCGTTTGCTGCGGCTGAAAGAGATTTTAATATTGTCACAAAGCATGCTGAGAGTGAAATTGCTGTTATCAATATGGCAGTGGGAGCGTCTTTTGCTGGAGTAAGGTCAATGGTTGCAACTTCAGGCGGAGGTTTTGCACTTATGAATGAAGGTTTGGCAGGAGCAGCAATGACTGAAACTCCGATTGTGATTATTCTCTGTCAGCGCCCTGCACCTGCGACCGGTCTTCCCACATGGACTGAGCAGGGTGATATGCTTTATGCTGTCCATGCTTCCCATGGTGAATTTCCAAGAGTTGTCATGGCTCCTGGAGATCCGGAAGAATCATTTTATATGGTACAGATTGCCTTTAACCTTGCTGAAAAATACCAGATTCCAGTAATAGTTATGCTTGACAAATTTTTATCAGAAAATAATTTCACCTGTACCGGGTTAACTAGATATAAAATAAAAATAAACAGGGGAAAATTAATTTTTGCAGAAGAAGATATCGATAATAATGAGGATTACTTAAGATATAAAATTACTGATGACGGCATCTCTCCAAGGGCAATTACCGGGTTGAGAAATGGTGTTCATATTGCCAATACAGATGAGCATGATGAATACGGGTTTTCAGAAGAAAGCGCTGAAAACAGAAAAAAAATGATGGATAAGAGATTTATTAAATTAAATGCTATTAACAAAGAAATAATAAGCCCTGATTTATATGGGCCAAAAAATGCTGACACTACGATAATAAGCTGGGGTTCATGCAAGATGCCAATTCTTGAAGCAATGAAATATTTAAATACTGATAAGAGAATTTTTAATTTCATTCATTTTAAATATCTTGTTCCATTTCCTGTAAAAGCTTTTAAGAAATTCATGAAAAATGTGACAAGAAGTGCAGTGATTGAAAATAATAAAACGTCACAGCTTTCAAGACTTATAATGGAAAATACAGGTATTAAGATAAATAAACAGCTTTTGAAATATAACGGCAGGCAGTTTTTGCCTGAGGAGATAATAAAAGGACTGGAAAAAATTTAAATCAATTTTTAACATAAAGAGAATTTTTATGATTAGTGAAGCCAATAATAGAAAAAGAAATTATAATCTAAAACCAGCAGACTTTAATACGAAAAAAAGGCCCACATGGTGTGTTGGCTGTGGAAATTACGGAATCTGGAATTCAATAAAAAAAGCTTTTGTTGAGCTTAAATTGTCCCCGCATGAAATACTGATAGTATTTGGTATAGGCTGTTCAGGTAATGGAAATAACTTTATAAAAACTTATGCATATCATGCGCTGCATGGAATGGCTTTGCCTGTTGCAACAGGCGCCCATCTTGCCAACCATTTGCTCAAAGTCATTGCGATGACCGGTGATGGAGATGGGGTCGGAATTGGCGGAAATCACTTTATACATACATGCAGAAGAAATCTGGACATAACGCACATCATGCATGATAACAGGATTTATGGCCTTACAACTGGCCAAACATCACCTACAAGCAATACTAAATTTAAAACAAAATCAACTCCTTTTGGAGTGATGGAGCAGCCAATTAATCCAGTTGCACTGGCATTAATTTGCGGCGCAACCTTTGTTGCTAGAGGCTATTCAGGTGAGCCTGAGCATTTGAAGAATATTTTTATCAAAGCACTGGCACATAAAGGATTTTCATTTATAGATGTACTGCAGCCATGTGTGACTTTCAATAAAATTGATACATATGATTATTATAAAAAACTCATATACAAGTTGGAAGATTCAAGTGAGTATAATAGCGGGGACTTTTCAAAAGCACTGCAAAAATCTCAGGAAATGGAAAGAATACCATTGGGTATTTTTTATCAAATTAAGAAAAGAACTTACCATGACGGTTTGGAACAGATAAAGGATAAACCCCTTGTTTACCAGGACCTGTCTAGTATTAATATTGAAAGCTTAATGAAAAGTTTTTATTAGTATTAATAAACATTTTTTGATCTAAATTTATGCAGTTCTTTTGCTAAGGTTATACCTGCATTTTTTCTATCAATAAACATGTTCCATCCAGTTAAAAATGTTTTTTAAAAGAAGGTTGTAAGTGTGATTTTTAAGCATCATAAAACCATAATTGAAAGCGGCAGGTTTAATGAAATTATCAATAGGGAAATAATAGAAGCTCAATAACAAAAAAAGATTTAAGAAAAAAATATAAGAGATTTGGATAATAAAAAATGTGTAAAAGAAATATTGAAGATATTTATGATAATATTTTAAATTTTGATGATTCTTCAAATGAATATAAAGAGATATATACAAACAAGTTGGAGATATTATTAAAAAAACTGGAAATCTCTGGTTTTATTGAACTCGCGATTGAATAATATAAAAGATAATAAAGGGTAGACTGCGTTCTATTTAATGTTTATTCCATTACTTTTAAGGTAGCTTTTTAATTGCCCTATATCAATTATATGAAAATGGAAAACCGATGCTGCCAGAAGAACTGTTGCCCCTGCTTTAACAGCTTCCAGGAAATGCTCCAATTTTCCGGCACCCCCTGAGGCTACAATGGCAGCCCTGCAGGCATTTGCCATGGCCTTAATTACCGGAATATCATAGCCGCTGCGTGCGCCATCTCCGGCTTTGCTTGTCGGCAAAATGACAGATACGCCAAAACTGTCGACTTTTTTTGCCCATTCAATTGCATCTGTTGCCGTTGCTGTCCGCCCGCCGTCAATATAGACTTCATATCCTGATGGCATGGCTTTATTGACATCCACATCGATTGCAACAGTTACTTTTTCGCAGCCAAATTCAGTTACCATGTCTTTAATAATCCCAGGATTTCTAAAAGCAGCGCTGCTTGTAGATATCTTACTGGCTCCAGCCTCAAGAACTGATGCGGCTGATGAAACGTCTGAAATGCCCCCGCCCACTGTAAATGGAACCGTTGTGACTTCGGCTACTTTTCTGACAACTTCAAGCATTGTCGGCCGGTTTTCCACTGTTGCGGTTATATCCAGCAGCGCAAGCTCATCAGCTCCTGCCATACAGTAAGCCTTGGCACACTCAACAGGGTCTCCCGCATCTTTAATGTCAACAAAATGAACGCCTTTTACGACCCTGCCGTTCTTCATATCCAGGCATGGCATAATACTGATTTGTTTTTTCATAGTCTATTCTCCTATATATCGGGATAAATATGCTCCTCGGGTATTATACTATTTGTATCTGATATTGTCTCAATCATAAAAAAATATTGACTTACACCATTGTTGTTAGGTAAAATAATACAAAATAATCAATAATAATTCAAAAATAATCAAAATAATATTTATTTTATGAAAATGCATCTTTATTTTAAAAATAATCCATTCGGCTTTTAAATTTCCAATGTCATTTTTTAGTGTTACAACAAAATTTATTTTCAAAAAATGATTTATATATAACAATCCTATGGGCAAAGAGCAGGGTAAAAATTATATCATTGCAGATTTTGGAGCAAGCAACTGCAGGGTTTCTGTCGGCAGCTATAAAACGGAGGGGCTTCAGCACCTGGGTGATATTTCAGATAATATATCTCCCCAGAACTATATAAAATACGAAGTTCCCCATTACAGAAAAGCAATAAAAGCTTTAAGCAATAAAAAAAGGAAATGTGGCATTCATGCCCATGCCAAGTTTTTAAGAAGACATGCAAAGTGGTTGGGGGAAGTGCAGCCGGATTTCATTGAATCATACACTCCTCCGCCATACAGCGACATATCCCTGGAAGAGCTGAGAAAATCAGTTGGGGAAAAAGTAACCATTCTTATAAATTTTCCTGAAACAGTTTTTTACCAGGGTTACAAAAAGATAAAGCAATATACCACTGAACTGCTTGAAAGTGATTTTTCATATAATAAGGCGCTGGGATTTTCCGAGATGGGCGTTATGGAAGTAAACATGAAAACAAGGCAAATATTTGAAGAAGGGTTTATAGTCGTAGCTGAGGCTGTAAATGAGTTTAAAATCTTATGATGGCAGCCAGCTACCAGAGGGT
>JAFGMJ010000087.1 GCA_016927635.1 Actinomycetota bacterium | reverse complement strand
TTTTTATTTTTAATGAAAAAATAAATACAATATAGAGTATTTTAATTCAATGAAAGATGAAGCCGAGATTTTAAGAATAGTAAAAGAAGATATCCTGAGAATACTTGCTGAGAACAAAAGCAGGGCCTCAGAAGAATTAATAGACAGTGATATAAAAGTCTCAAAACACTATATGAGCCAGGCTTTTACAGAGCTGCAGCAGGATAAACTGCTGAGGCGTGATGGAAATAATTTTGAGCTTACCGCCGAGGGTGCCGTAAAATCCAAATTCATTCTGGATAAACACCTGTTTTTGAAAAATTATTTCAAAGAACTGAAAAATAAGAATGAAATAGATAAGGTTAGCCATATTATTGAACACCATATTTCCGAACAGGTCATAAAGAACTTAAAAAAGTTATCCACTTTCAAAAAAGAAGGATCTGCGCTTACAGATTTTATGGATGATAAATGCTTTATAACCGACATATCATTTAATGATGCTTTTTTTGAAAGACTTGTAAGTATGGGCATACTTCCCGGAGAAAAGATCACAGTAATAAATAACCTGCCAAATGGTCTTGTCTTTAAAGTAAAAAACAAGAAGATTTTTCTTGCAAAAGAAATCGCAAATAATATAAAAGTGATATCTTATGAAGAAAGTTAAGCTTTTAATAATAGGCCAGCCAAACAGCGGAAAATCCTCGCTTTTGAATGCAATAATAGGGCCAAAGGTCATCATTTCAAATTATCCGGGAACAACAGTGGAGCTCACCTCGGGCAAAACAAAAATCAATGATTGTGAAATTGAGCTTATAGACACGCCTGGCATATATTCAATTTCTGACAGAAGTGAAGAAGAAAAAGTTACGGAGAATTCATTGTTCCAGGAAAAAGTGGATGGTGTAATAGCATTGTGTGATGCCACTGCCCTTGAAAGAAGCTTATATATGGTCCTGCAGATACTGGAAGCTGAAATGCCGGTAATCATAGCGATGAATTTTGTTGAAGAGGCCAAAAAGAAAGGCATTATAATTGATTATAAAAAACTTGAAGATATCTTTTCGGTGCCGGTTATATTAATTAATCCTCTGACTAAAAGGGGTATAAAAACATTACTTGAAAAGATAACAACGATAAAAGACCAGGAAAAAAATGAATTTAAGATAGAGTATGACGACCATCTTGAAGAAGCAATAGAAAAAGTATCCAAAAATGTTTCCGGGAAATTTCCCAAAAGATTTGTTGCCTTAAGAGTTTTGGAGGAAGATAAAGATTTTAACAGATACTTATCTGATGAAAAACTGCTTGAAAAAATAAATTCTGAAATGGAAAAACACCAGGATATATCAAAAGATGTGGCTGTTACAAGGTTTGGCACGGCGACATATATTGCAAACAATGTTACAAATATTATCTCACTGAAGAGAGAAAACAGGTTTGAGGATAAAATCGACAGCATTGTTGTAAACAAAGTATGGGGGCCGGTTACAACGGTATTATTCTTTATAATTCTTTTCGGGATAATATTATTGCTGGGAAATCTGCTACAGGGCTTTTTAATGGATGCAACAGAAAAATTAATAAAATTCTTAAGCGGTGTAAGCAGTTCTGCAGCATTTAATATTTTTGGACAGGGCCTGACAGGACTTGCAATTGGCGTATCCATAGCGCTGCCATATGTTTTTTTATTTTATCTTTTAATCGGTTTTATAGAAGACACCGGCCTTTTGTCCAGGTTCATTATAAATATGGAAAGATTTACAGCAAGGCTTGGCCTGCCCGGCAAGTCTTTTATCCCCCTTGCTCTCGGGATCGGATGCAGCGTGCCGGCAATCAGGGCAACAAGGGTTCTGGATTCAAAAAAGGAGCAGTTTCACTCGGCTTCATTTCTTGCCTTCATACCGTGTTCCAGCAGGATTGCAGTTATCATGGGCATTGCAGGATTTTACGGGGGCATAAAGCTGGCCATTTATGTTTATGCCACAATGGCTGTCTTTGCACTGATATTTGCATTTATAATAAAAAAAATAATCAGGGCAAAACCTGAACCACTGATTCTTGAACTTCCGCCATACAGAAAACCCATAATCGGAAATATTTTTGCAAAGAGCTGGATAAGGATGAAGGATTTTGTATACATAGTCATACCTCTGCTGGTATTTTTTGGAATGATTTACGGTATTTTGGATACATATGGCCTTACAGGCTATATTGTCAAGCCTTTTTCGTTTATTACGGCCTGGCTAGGCTTGCCTGAAAACACAATAATACCGTTATTTTTCGGGTTTTTCCAGAAAGACCTCACCGGAGCCATGCTTTTATCAGTTCTGGGAAGTGATGTTTCCGCAGCGCTGACGCCTCTGCAGATATATACATTCAGCGTTGCTTCCACCATAGGCATTCCCTGCATTATTGCTTTCGGCATGCTTATTAAGGAATTCGGGTTTAAAAAAGCGGCCCTGCTTACGCTTTCACTTAATATATACGGCATTTTGATTGCCGGCGCTATGTGGAGGCTGTTCGTATTTATAAGAAATATTGTTACCGGTTGATTATTCAAAAATTTCCTCTCTAGAATTTATTTTTTTAATAATGACACTTGTATTTTGACAGTTTACTGTTATAATAATCATATAATCATTATTAAACTTTATTTATAATGGACAGAGAAGAAAAAAATACAAAAAAATACACAATTGATGATCTTATTGAACTCACGGGTTTTTCAAGAAGGACAATAAGGTTTTATATACAGGAAAGCATAATAGAGCCCCCGGCAGGCAGGGGCAGGGGAGGTTTTTATTTTGAAAGCCACCTAAGTGCGCTTATGCGGATAAAAGAGCTTCAGGCTAAAGGATTAAATCTTGGCACCATTAAAGAAATTTTAAGCGATAATACAAGCCAAAAAGAAAAAGACCTGAGCATGCCGCAAGAGGAAGGTTACAGGCAGGTATGGGCAAAATATATCATATCGGACGGAATAGAGCTGAGCGTCAGAAAAGATATAGAGCTAAAAGATATTAAAAAAGTAAATGAGCTTATAAGGATTTTAACTTTAAGAGCAAAGGAGATAGAAAATGATAATTAATACAAATGAACAGGTATATGAAGATATAGGGCTTATTAACAAAAAATTTCAGGCAATACCGCTTGTCGGGGTTTATGCCCAGGCCAGCATCATAGGTAAAAATTCAAAAGTAAAGATAACTCAGAAATTTAAAAACAGCAATAAAAAAGCGGTTGAGGCAATTTACCGTTTCCCGCTTCCTGAAAATGCAACTGTTACCGGTTTTGCCATGGTTTTAGAAGACAGGAAAATAAAAGGCATAATAGAGGAAAAAAGCCAGGCTTTTGATATATATGATAAGGCCCTTGAGTCAGGTAACGGCGCAGTGCTTCTTGACCAGGAAAGGCCCAATATATTCACTTTAAGTGTCGGCAATTTAAACCCCCAGGGCGAGGTTAGCATTGAAATAGAATATATATGCAACCTTGATTTTAAGAACGGCACTTTGCGCTTTTTCCTTCCCACTACAATTTCACCAAGATATGTACCGCAGAATATGCCGGATGAGGAAGGCATACCGGTTAAAGACAAAATCTATCCTGAATATGCGCGTGATGTATCATACGGTCTCAATATAAAGGTAGATATTTTAAAATCGCCTGCAATGGAACTTGCCTCCATTTCCTCTCCCAGCCATAAGATAAAAACAAATCTGGAAGGCAATGTCTACAGCATAGAATTTACATCACAGGATGTAAAAATGGACAGGGATTTTATACTTGAGGCCCAGTATAAGAAAAACAGCCAAAATGCCGTCTTTTATTTAAAGGGCCAGGATGAAGGCTTTCTGCAGGTGGATTTTACGCCTGACTTGAAAAGTCTTTTAAATGACGGGTCAGGCGATGCCAACAATGTAAAAAGAGACACGGTCTTTGTGCTTGACTGCTCGGGATCCATGCAGGGCAGCTCAATTGCACAGGCAAAAAAAGCCCTTGAGATACTTATAAAAGCGCTAAAGCCCGGCCAGGCATTCAATATTTACAGATTCGGAAGCAGATTTGACAGGCTTTCAGAATCATTTCTGGAATTTGACCAGGATACCTTAAACAATACCCTTGCTTTTCTTCAAAAAACAGGCGCCACTTTTGGCGGAACAGAAATACTTGCCCCTCTGCGCGATATTATTTCAGGAGGCGCAAATATGACTGAAAATATAGAAAATAACTATATGCCGACCACAAAGGAAAATATTTCAGCTGTTACAAATATTGTACTTATAACAGACGGCCAGGTTGGAAATGAGTATGAGGTGCTAAGCCTTGTCAAATCAAACAGGCATCATTTCAGGGTATTTACTGTTGGCATAGGATACGGGCCAAATGAGTACTTTATAAAAAACCTGGCTTCTTTTACAGGCGGAGACTATATTATGGTGCACCCTGAAGAAAGAACAGACCTAAAAATGCTTGCGCTTTTTAAAAACCTAAACATGGGCGCATTGCAAAATCTTGTAATAGATGCAAAAACCGGCCCATACTCGCTTGAGCAGGTCCCGGCAAGCATTTCATTTTTTGACGGCATCAATTATTCTTTATATGCAAGGATAAATGGAGATGCTTTACCTGAAAATATAGCGCTCAAAGGCGATTTCAACGGAAGGCAAGTCCTGTGGCAGATGCCTGATGCTGTAATTGCGCCGGCCCTGGATAAAGATTCTGGTGCAGGCGCTGCTTTTATGGCCCAGTTCTGGGCATGGGAAAAAATAAGGGAGCTTGAAAGCAGCTCTTTTAATATTTCCGGCTCTAAACAGGCAGCCAGGAAAAATAAAAAAGCAGATGAGCAGGTCATTACCCTTTCCAAAAAATATAGAATATTATGCGGCAGCACAAGCTTTGTAAGCGTTGAGGAAAGAACTGATGAAAAAAAGACAAAGACAGATACCGAACTTGTAAAAGTCCCCACCCTTATAACGCATGGATGGCATGGCAGGGAAAGAAATATGCTTTTCAGTAGCAGTTTTGAAGCCGCGGACACTAAACATGTTTATGAAATGATTGCCCCGGAAATGTATTTAAATGAATCTTTATATGAATCAAAAAAATCATCCAAGGATGCTGCAGGGGTTTTGCTTAAAAACAAAGCAGCCGGCAAAAAAGGTATAAAAGATGACATGCTTGTGGAAATACTTGCATGCCAGAGAGCTCAGGGCGGATTTGAAATAAGCGATAATCTGGCTAAACTTGCAAAATTTGACATGGATGAAATAAATAAACTGGCCGGCACAATTGAATCCAGAAAAACAGAAATGGCTTCAGCTGCAAAGAAATCATTGTTTGAGACTTCACTTATTATTGCAATTTTAAAACAGCTCTTTAAAGAATATTCAGATATGTGGGGAAGCATTATAAATAAAAGTATTTCATGGCTTGATGAAATGAATGCAAAACATGGCCCGGAAATAGAAGGCAGGGCGCTTGATAGTTTTGTATCAGCATATGTCAGTAAAATAAAAATCCATGCTTGAGAATTCAAGCTTAAAAATGTTTTACAGGGAGACGGCCTGTCTTATTTGTTTTAAGCAATCTTTATAGTCAAACAATCATAAACAAAAAAACTGGAATGCGGAGATTATGCGTGTATATTTATGAACGGCCGGCAATAGATACTTCAAAAAAAAGCTGCAGAATTAATTGAAAGCATTTTTAATTCTGAACTTATTCTTCCAAAAACAAGGTATATCATTGAAGAATGCCTGGGAATAATCAGGAATGAATAAGAAATAAGAGTACCTGAAATTTAAATCCACTTCTGACCCGGAACAAGCAATGACAAGGGTGATGCATGTGGTAAAAAGCGTTCCTGGCCTGCTTATTTATTTTTGCTTATGGTAATTTTTAATAGCATTATTTACGGCATCAAGTATTTTTGAGTCAAGATTTTCATTACCGGCAAGCGGTTTTAAAAGCCTGTCCACTTCCTGCGGAACATTATTTACATATAAAAATTTTCTGCCATAATTTTGCTGCACATATTTTGCGCCCTCGACTCCCTGGGCCTTTATTTCAAATATAAAATAGTCAACGTCAGAGCTTTGCACAATATCATCTATTGCCTTTAACATTTCCTCCCTTCTGTCAAGGCAATTCAGTGCTTTTAATACATTGCATCCGTATTTTGACTCTATAATTCCTGCTAGCTTATTTAATATATACTGCGGAGCAGTTGTAAGGAATACGATATTTTTGTTTTTTAAAATGCTGGTATTGCCTATTATTTCGGTAACAAATTGTGTCCATATGATTGTTGCTTCAGGATTTTTGGCGCTTATTATTCTTTCCAGTTCAAGCAGGTCAGCTACCTCTACAGTTTCTGCCTGGCAGTTGGCAAGTATTACAAGGCCTGCAGACTCAATGCCTGGAAAATCCTCAAGCATTGCTGGCTCCATATCGGATGGAACAAAATATATTGTGCCGTCAACCTTAACGGGCGGGTGCTCGCCTCCGCTTCCCTCATGGATTACGATGTTACCATTTATCTGGTTTGCTTTTGCAACACCTTTTTCAACATTTGAGACCATAAATTCCTGGAAATAGCCTGCCCCCGCCCTTCGACAGCCTATTATATAAATTACAGGCACTTTTTTGCCTGAGCTTTCCCATTCGTCTATATATGCAGACATGATAAGGGCATCCTCAAAAACGTCTGAGGCTCCATGGAGATCGAAATCAAGGAGTCTTTCAAGGTAATCAGTGCGAAACCTTGAAGCATAAATATCATCAAGGCCTATTTCCGAAATATCCCTGTCAAGCCTGTCTTTGTAAATTTCCAGCAGTACCGGTTCAGGGGGTCCGCCCCTTGAATGTGTTATTATAATGGGTTCAAGCCCGGTTTTATGATTTTTCATTCCGCTTACAAGCCGCCCTATATATGAGCCGAAAGCAGTTTTCCCAACACGCTTGTTTGTAGCATAAAGCCCTATTGATGGCTTATTATGATTTATATTTACCCGGTATTCTTTAAACACTGTACCGCCTGCAACATAGCTTGCTCCAAAGGACACAGCTATGTTTGCAAACCTGTTTGTAAGATGCCTGAAAACCTGCGGTGCCCCGCAAAGCTGTATGACTGTATCGATGCTGCCGTCTTTTAGTGAATTTCTTAATGCATTTTCTGAATTCAACCTTCCGTCCTTGAAAACTTCGGGGAAAATAACCTCTGTAAAGAACTCTTTTTCAAATGCCTGGCTGAAAGAGCTTTTTGTTTTTATCTTTTCCGTTCCGCCTATCCAGAGGAGTTTTTTGACCTCAAAGTCCAAAATATTTTTTAACTCATTAATAGATTCAACAGTATTGTCAGGTTTGTGTGTTCCGTCTATGAGTATTAAAGCCCTGTTTTTTTTCATATTTTCCCCACTTAGTATATTTGAGTCAAAGCTGTTAAAGGGTTGTCTTATTATTATATTTTAAATAACTTATCGGTTTTTGATAAGTTAATTATTATAAATATTATAATTCAATTTTATTATTAATT
>JAFGMJ010000086.1 GCA_016927635.1 Actinomycetota bacterium | reverse complement strand
TAATTTTAAATTAAAAAATAAATATTTTCTACTAAAATATAAATTAAAGCTATTGCAATTCTGAAAGCCTCTTTTTAAATGCTTTTTGGATTTTAAAGTCCTTATTCTCAATATCAAGCATTTCCAGGACTCCGGGAAATTTTAGTACAGGATTTAAAACTTCATGATCTATGTTCTCAATTATCTCATAAAAAGGATGATGGGTTTTTTCAGAAATAGAAGACAGTCTTTTTCTTGAAACGGCCTGTATCTCAAACCTGCTTTCAGGATATCCCAGGCCAAATTTTTCCAGGAACAGCTTATCAAAAATATATTTTAAATTTATTTCGCTTGCCCAGCCATAACCCTGGGTCAGTGCAAGAGAAATGCAATTTCCTGCATTTATCCTTGCAAAAAGCCATGCGTCAAGCGGTGTTAAAATGTGGCCGCAAAATACATTCGGATACTGAAGTATTGAGTTAAAAAAACCCTGGCCGGTGCCGCATCCCCCGATTACAAAATCAGCAACACCAAGATTAAGCAGTATTGCGCCAAGCAATCCGGTATTTATATAAGTCAACTCAGGCTTGTCGTCCTTTTTTTTCATACCCGCATTTAATATCTCGAAACCTCTTCCATCCAGGGCAGAAATAATCTCCTCGCCTCTTTCACAGGTGACAGTTTCCAATACTACAGCTACTTTCAAAAGTACCTCCTTTTTTGATTTGCAGATTTTTTTAAATTTTCTGTTATATCCTATTTGCTCTTGACATCTTTAATGTAATCAGGCCTGGGCATATCAGAATATCCCAGGTAAGTTCCACCTGATTCTGACGCTTCATTGGCAATCGGCACTTCAATGACTGAAGTCTTACCGCTTTTTTGTGCTGCCTTTAACGCATCTCCAATTGAGTCTATGCTGTCAACTTTCATGCCAAATGCGCCAAATGATTCAGCAAGTTTTACAAAATCAGGATTATAAAAACCTCCATCTTTAAAATCCATGAAAGTAGTGCCGTATTTTCTTTCTTTACCAAAATGGGCTATCTGTAAATCACGTATGCTTATCCAGCCAAAATTATTAAGAACGAAATAAATTGCCGGGATATTGTACTGTACAGCAGTCGCAAGCTCCTGGCAGGTCATAAGAAAATCGCCATCACCGCAAATGCCTATGACCTGTTTATCAGGCCTGCCCAGCTTTGCCCCTATTGTTGCAGGCAGGCACCAGCCCATAGTGGACCAGGAACCAGTTGTAAGATGAGTTCTCGGATAATATACGTCAAATTCCTGGAAAAGTATTACCTGTGCATGTCCGGCAGGGCCTAAAACTATTGCATCCCTTTTAAGAGCCCTGCGAAGTTCCGCAAAAAATCTTGAATACCGCATCGGCATGATTGATGACTGCCTGGCTGCTTTGAGCCTTTCCTGCCATTTATCTTTTAAATCTGTCAGCTCTTTAAAATAAGCGCTATTTTTGTAATCTCTTTTATTGTTTTTAATTTTGATTTTTTCAAGCATGACTTTCATACAGGTTTTTGCATCACCCATTATTCCTGCATCCACTGGATAATTCTTGCCTATTTCCCTCATATCAATATCTATCTGTATCAGTTTGGTCTCTGGAAAATTAAAAGATTTACCAGGAACGAATGATTGGGCTGTCCATTCAGTAAACTTACATCCAACAGCTATAATAAGGTCGGCTTTACGCGTCAGCTCCAGTCCCGGTATCGAGCCGAAAGTACCGGTATAGTATGCATTGAGCTCATGGTCCTGGGGAATTGCGCCCTTACCCTGTGCAGTAGTTACGACCGGTATACCAAGATATTCAGAAATTTCAATAAGTTCCCGGCTTGCATCTGAGAGAATAACCCCGCCGCCAATCAGAAATACGGGCCGTTTAGCTTTAAGCATCATTTCAACTGCACTGTCGATTACATCGATATCGCCCAGTATCCTTGAAGAAAAATTATATTTTTTTGGATTCATTGGTTCTCCAGGGACAGTTTCAGCCTGTATATCCATCGGCAATTCGATTGCAACAGGTCCGGGCCTGCCTGAAGTCATAAGGCGGAAAGCTGTTTCAAGAGTACCCGGCAATTGCCTGATATTTGTTACCTGATAAGTTCTTTTGGTGACAGGATTTGCCATATTGCCAAAACTTGTAAAGGAATTCATCTCTATTTCCTGTAATGCGCCTTTCTGGAAAATATAGGTTGGGCAATTTGAAGTGAAAACCGCAAGAGGAATTGAATCATGGTAAGCAGTACCAAGGCCTATTAAAGTGTTTACAGCGCCCGGACCGACTGATGTTATGCATGCCAGGGGGTTGCCTGTGGCCCTGCAGTAACCGTCAGCAATATGAGTTGCTGCCTGTTCATGCTTTACCTGTATAAAGCCTATTTCATCCTGTCTTTCAAACAGGGCATCTGCAAAAGGCAGGTTTCCATGGCCTATGATTCCGCAAACATACGGAATTCTGCTTTTTATCATATAATCTACTATATACTGGCATGCTGAGTACTTTTTCATATTATCCTCCCGGTATAATAAGATTTATATATTCAAATCAATATTATAAAAATACAATTTCTTAAACTACATTTTTTATTTTATTTATGCTTTTATACATTTTTATTTTACTTCTGATAAATCAATTCTCTGCAAAAAATCTTTCTGTTATTATTTTATCCTCAGTAAAAAAATTAATGATTGCCTTGCCCTGGGCTTTTATATCAGCAAACTGTGAAGCCTTCATTCCTCCAAAAGGAAGATAAGCCACCGGCGCAGGGATGCCGATATTAATACCGATCATGCCACACTCGACTTCAAGCTTGAATTTCCTGGCAAAATAGCCATTCTGCGTATATATGGATGCGCCGTTTCCGAACTGATGCGCATTTATTATATTTATTGCTTCGTCAAGATCGGCGGCATACATCATAACCACAACCGGTCCAAATATTTCTGTTTTGTGTATTTCCATTTGCGGTTTTACATCAGTAAAAACAGTTGGGCCTATAAAATAACCGTTTTCACAACCTTTAATTATTTTATCTCTTCCGTCCAGCGCAAGTTTTGCGCCTTCTTTAATTCCAGTTTCCACCATTGATAATATAAAGTTTTTAGCTTTTTTAGAAATTACCGGGCCCATCAAAAGAGGTTCTTCTGCAATTACAGGGTCCAGGGGATTACCTGTAATAATAGATTTTGAATCTTCAATGAATTTACTGCAAACTGTTTTATATATATCACCCACGCCTATTATCGCTGAAGATGCCATACATCGCTGTCCCGCACAGCCATAACATGAGGATGTCATATTGCGTATTACGCTATCAAGTTTTGCATCCGGCATAACAACAAGATGATTTTTGGCGCTGCCCATAGCCTGGAATCGCTTATTTGTTTTTGCACATTTTTCCGCAATTATTTTGCACGTTGAAGTAGTGCCAACTAAAGATATGCCTTTAACTTTGGGGCTTTTCATGAAAGCATCTGCTGCCTCTTTGTCCCCGTTGACCAGGTTAAATACCCCCGGCGGCAATCCGCAACTGTCAATAAACTCGGTTATGAGCTGCATCGTCATCGGCACCTGTTCGGAAGCCTTGACAATAAAAGTATTACCTGTTGCTATTGCATATGGTAAAAACCAGAAAGGCACCATAGACGGAAAATTAAAAGGTGCAATCATGCAAAAAACTCCAAGAGGCAGTCTTAAGACTTCTCCGTCTATTTCAAAAGAGCTTCCTATAATAATATCGCCCTGCTGCATAACCGGCATTCCGCATGCAACTTCTATATTCTCATAAACCCTTTTCATCTCTGCGCGGGCATCTGTCAGTGACTTACCCATTTCTGCTACAAGAGTCCTTGCAATCAATTCTTCATTATTTCTTAATATTTCATTCAGTTTAAATAAATAGCGCACCCTTCTTGATACAGGAGTATCCCTCCATGCCGGGAAAGCATTATAGGCTGCCTCTACAGATTTATTGACTTCATTTCTTGTAGATAGAGGAACTTTAGCAATAATCACCCCAGTTGAAGGGTTTTCAACGTCTATATATGCGGTATTTTCTGCTTCTTTCCACTTCCCGTTTATATAATTTTGCATTTTCTTTATTTGCAATTAAACCTCTTCTTTAATGTTTTAAAAATTGGAAATATTTCATAAATCATTTTCATGTTAATGATATATTTATTGTTTTTACGGTCGTGGTTTTATTTTCTTTTTTCGTCTATTAATGAGTTTAACTTTTCACGATAATATTTAAACTCTGCCCATGGAACTTCAGGAGGAATATAATGGTCTCCAAAAGGAACATATCCTCCCTGCTTTAAAAGCCATTCAACCGGTTCAAGAAAACTGTCAATAACTTTTTTACCGTAAGTTATGGATGATTTGGGTATGCCTCCCAATATCTGCAGTTGTGGATATTGTTTTCTTACTTTTACCACATCCATACCTGCGCTGACTTCCATAGGATAAAGGCCCGTTATGCCTGATTCTATAAAAAGCGGGATAAGCTCGTTACAATCCCCGTCAGTATCTACCAGTATAATTTTAATGCCTTTGCTTTTTAAAAACTTTGTAATTTTTTTATAATAAGGCGCCAGAAATTCCTTAAAAACAGATGGCGATATCATAGAGCCTTTTCCAAAGGAGATATCTTCCCAGAGGTGGCATGCATCAATATCCACAAAAGAAATTATCTCCTCCCACAAAGACAGCCATATATCTGTAATCCTTTCTATGATATCTTTTACAAGAGCCGGTTCATCATAATAAAAAATAAATAAATTCTCGTACCCTATTAAATGCGCCAGAGCGCCAAAAACGCCATTGGGATATCCTCCAAGTATAAGCGGATAAGTCCTTTTATTATATTCCTGTACCAGTTCTTCCCAGTTTTCAGGCAGTCTTTTTTTAATATCATCTAAGCTGAATCTTTCTTGCTTCAATTTATTCCAGTCATCCCATCCTTTTATCAGCCAGTCTATTCCTGCAGGCAATACCTGCTGGATTTTTGAATATATTCTTGTGCATCCGTCAATATCTTTGTAAGTAATGGTCCTGTCCGTTTCCTCAACCAGCTCAGGTTTGAAATTAGGATAAATAAGCTGCTCTGCATTTATGTTGACCTGGCCGTGGTCCATATTAAAATAATCCATGACATCCATATCACATGAATAACCATGATTGGGCCATGGCGCTCCTCCTGAAAGCACTGCTATGCCAGCAGGCAGCTGTACCGGCCTATCCTGCTGTTGGTATATTTTTTCAAAAAGATTTTTCTTTTTTTGCCACTCATGCGTAATGGTGGGCGTATATAAAGAAGCCGTTGTATTTACTATACTTACAGGAATGTGGGGGTAGTTTTTTTTCGGCAATCCCTGCTGGTACCAATTTTCAATTGTCTGCCCCCAGAAACCGAATTCCCATTTATTGGGGCTGGTTTTTTTATTGAAAGCCATTGTTTCTATGAATTTTTCCCTGGAATCCATTTTTACACCTTTATTTTTTATTTTGTCTTATCCTGCCTGATTTAATATTTAAAACTCTTTTTGCAGCCTTTAAAATGCTTTCCATATCAAAACCCATAAAATCTAGCAGGGAGTCTACGTCAGGCGCGGTACATGAATAGCAGTCTTTTATGCCTAACGGCTCAACTGGTATACCGATATTTGATAAAATCAATAATTCAGATATCGCACTGAACAATCCGCCGATTATATTATTTTCTTCAATCGTTATAAATGCCCCGGTTTCTGCGGCACATTTTAAGACAATGTCACTGTCAAGAGGTTTTATTGTATGGATTTCCAGCACCCTTGCAGAAATGCCTTCATCAGCAAGAGACTCTGCCGCAAGCAGGGCTCTGTGAAGCAAAGTGCCGCTACAAATGAATGTGATATCATGTCCGGGTCTTAGTATAACGCCTTTACCAGGCAGCACTTCATGGTCAGCAGTAAATAAAACCGGCATGTCGGCCCTGCTGAGGCGCAAATAAACAGGTCCGTCATAATCAGCTGCAATTTTTACCATTTTTTCTGTTTCAATTGCATCCGCGCTTACTAAAACTGCCATATTTGGCATTGCCCTCATTACTGAAATATCAAATAAACTATGATGGGTGGAACCGTCTTTATAGTCTGAAACACCTGCATACCCCGCAATGATTTTGACATTTGCTTTAGTATATGAAACGCATGTACGTATCTGCTCCAGAGCTCTATAACAGATCAAAGATGCAAAAGCATTGACAAACGGTATATATCCTTCCAGGGCCAGGCCTGCAGCAGTATCAATCATTCCAGCTTCTGCAATACCTACATTAAAAAATCTTTCAGGATAGGCATCATTAAAATATTTTGTAAGCGTGGAATTGGATACATCTGCGTCCAGGACGACTATTTTTTCATTTTCAGCTCCATATTTTACAAGAGCCTTTCCATAGCTTTCCCTGATAGAAGCAATTTTTGGGTTTTTAATATTATCCAAAAGCATTCAGTTTCGCTTTCAATTCATCAATAGCATTATTAAATTGTTTTTCATCCGGAACAATACCATGCCACTTATTCTGGTTTTCCATAAATGAAACGCCTTTGCCTTTAATCGTCCTGGCAATGATTATTGTCGGTTTAGAATGTATGTTTTCAGCCTCATCATAAGCTTCCAGCAGTTGCCTTATATTATGCCCGTCAACAGTAAGGACTTCAAAATTAAAAGATCTCCATTTATCTGCTATAGGCTCTAAAGGCATTATCTGGTCAACCGTTCCGTCAAGCTGTACCCCGTTATAATCAAGAATGGCAGTGAGTTTATCCAATTTAAATTTTGCAGCTGTCATGGCTCCTTCCCATATAATGCCCCCCTGTATTTCTCCGTCTCCCATTAATACATATGCCCTGTAGTTTAAGCCTTTAAGCCTTGCGGCAAGGAGCATTCCTGATGCAATGTTTAATCCATGGCCAAGCGTGCCTGTGGACATATCTATGCCCGGTGTACTTTTTCTGTCCGGATGAGCCTGCAGATGGCATGATATTTCTCCCCATTTATCAAGATCATTTATATCGAAAAAACCTTTTTTAGCAAGCGCTGCATAAAGTATGGCGCTTGCATGGCCCTTGCTTAATATAAATCTGTCCCTTTGCTCCCATCGTGGATTATTTACATCCAATTTTAATTTGTAAAAATAAAGTGATGATATGATCTCAGCTGCTGACATTGTTCCGCCGGGATGGCCCGCTCCTCTTTTATAGATCATCTCAAGGGCTTTTATTTTTAATTCAACTGCAATTTTTTCAAGGCTTTCTATAAATTCTTCTTTATACAAGTTATACTGCCTTTCGGTTCTGTCCAAACTTAAAATTTTGTAAAAATCTAATACTTTTTTTCAAATATTTTATATACCGATATTTGCCCGATTAATAATTTTTTAAAATTGCCATATATTTTAAAAACAATAATTTATAGAAACTTGATATGAACTATCTATAAAGTAAAATAGACTGT
>JAFGMJ010000008.1 GCA_016927635.1 Actinomycetota bacterium | reverse complement strand
CAGCCTACTGCAAAATCTGTCGGTGACGGTTTGTATTAGACTATATACTTGGTTTCCAGATATTCTGACATAATAATGCTTTTTTTTTATAAGATAAACACTTTTTCTGTATTTATAATATCTATAGATCTTTTTCTCCTCCATATATGCAGTAGGCCCTTGCTTCCGGATAATCAGTTATGAAAGCATTTATCCCTCTTAAATCTTTTGAGGATGCGGATCAGCAGATAGTTCATATGCTGAATAAGGAAAAGTTTATTTTACCCAGAATTTATAATGCCGGACTTTATGCTATGATATAATTAAATTAGTTTATAGTGGAGTTATCAATGGAATTTAAAAAACCTGTAATCGATCTTATAAAAACAAGGAATTCAATAAGAAGTTATGAATCTTGTTATCTGAAAACTGAAGAAATAAAAAAAATTGTTGATTTTTTAAAAAAAGACCACAAAACTGTATTTGGCTCTAAATTAAGATTTAAGTTTATTGATGCTTCAGATATGTACCCGGAGAATTTAAGAAATCTTGGCACTTATGGGATGATAAAAGGCGCAAGATATTTTATCGGGGGTGTTTTTGAAAAAAAAGAAAATAATAAAAATTGCCTTGTTGATTTTGGATATGTTTTTGAAAAAATAATATTATTTATTACAGATCTTGGATTTGGCACATGCTGGCTTGGAGGCACTTTTAATAAAAAAGGTTTTGCCCAAAAAATTACTGTAAACAGCAATGAGATAGTTCCGGCAGTCAGCCCGGTAGGAATAAGCCAAAAAAAAAGAGACTTGAGGTCATCAGTTATCAGAATGCTTGCGGGTGCAAAAAACAGAAAACCCTGGGGTAAATTGTTCTTCAGTGGCAGTTTTGGCACTGGATTGAGTGAAACTGATGCCATGCCATACCAGACACCTCTGGAAATGGTAAGGGTTGGCCCCTCAGCTTCAAATCTTCAACCCTGGAGAATAATAAAAGAAAATAACAGCAATATATTTCATTTTTTTGTTAAGAAATCATGGCATCTGGATGCGGGGCAAAATCACCTTAATCTTCAGTATATTGATATGGGTATAGCACTATGCCACTTTGAGCTTACTGCTTTGGAGCTGGGCCTTAAAGGAAAATGGGCATTACACGATAATATACCGGAAAGTGAAAAATATAGCCTTTCTCCAGATATGGATTATATAATCACATGGGATGGTTTAAGCATCAGTTCTGCTGATTAATAATTCGTAGCGTTTGTAAATCTGGATTAAAGCTATGATAAAAATAATTAAAATATGGGGAAGCGGTTATAAAAATAGCAGATGGTAAAATTAAACAGCTTACATAATTTTTAATAATTACTTTAAAAACACTTTGATTAAGTTGAGGTAAAAATGGCAATAGAAACGCCAGAATACAAAGTTATAAAAAAATACAAAAATATTGAAATAAGGCAATATTCAGATTATATACAGGCTGAAGTTGAAATCATGGCAAATGATTATAAAGATGCGATAGAACACGGTTTTGATATACTGGCGGGTTATATATTCGGCAATAATAGAAGCAGGCAGAAAATAGATATGACTGCGCCTGTAAAGACTTCCCGGCCTGAAAAAATTGCAATGACTACACCGGTAAAGGTATATGGTGAAGCAATATACAATGTATCTTTTATTATGCCCTCCAGATATAGCCTTGAAACATTGCCTGTCCCTGACGATGAAAGAATAAATTTTAAAAAAATTGATGCACATAAAATAGCTGCAATCCGGTTTTCCGGTTTTTTCAGATTAGACAAAATCCAGCAAAATATAGAAATGCTGAAAGAATTTATAGCAAAAGAAAATTTAAAATATGAAGGTGAGTTTATTATAGCAGGATACTCACCACCATTTATCCCAGGATTTCTGCAGCGAAATGAGGTAATGATAAAACTGGCTGAAATAAGCACGGTGCAAAATGAATAAATATGGAAAATATGACGAAATCATAACTATAAATATGGTATTTGTTAACTCATATATTATTAAAGGTAATAATAAAATAATTATTGTAGATGCCGGGCTTCCCGGTAATGCCGGTAAGATAGTAAATAAAATAAAGGATATCGGTTTTAATATCAGTGATATTTCTTTAATAATATTGACACACGCGCATCTTGATCATTTTGGAAGCCTTAAAAAATTAAAAGATATGACAAAAGCAAAAATTGCGGTTCATAAAGAAGATGCTGCATATCTGAGTGCAGGTAAAAGCGCTGAAGTGGTGCCTGTAACACGTTTTTCAAGAATTATGATGTCAATGATAAAAAAAATAGCAGAAAGGCCAGCAGATAAAATTAAAATAGACATACTTATTGAAGATGAACTTGATTTAAATATTTTTGGCATTTCAGGAAAAGTCATTTCTACTCCAGGACACACGGACGGGTCTGTGGCGATTTTTCTTGACAGCGGAAAATGCATGGTTGGCGACACTATTGGTTCTTCATTTGGAAGGCCCATTGCAGGCATGTACTGCAAAGATATGAAAAAGATGAAAGACAGCATAAACATTATAAAAAAATTGAATGCAAAAGAGATCTATCTTTCACATGGTGGAATATTAAATATTGAAAAAATCCAAAAATACCTTTGAAAACAACTGCTTAAATTTCTATTTGCCAGGCTTTTTTAAACTTTCAAAAAAGGCTATATTGTGCTTTATTATTTGAGGAACATCCAGCTCGAAAGGACATTTTTCTGAACATTTGCCGCATTCAATGCATTCCCTGGCAGTTTCAACTTTTTGTTCCAGGCCTAGCTTCCAGAATTCATCCATAGGAAACTGCTTATAATAAACCTCAATAAAATTCACATTTATAATATCTATGCCCTTTTCTTCACATGGCATGCAATACCCGCACTGCCTGCAAAATCTGGTACCGAGCTCTTCGGTGATTTTTTTTATTTTTTTATAATCTTTTTTATCAGGAATATCATCTTTATTTACTAATTCTATGTTTTGCTTCAATTCTTGGACGCTTTGCATACCGGCAACAGTTATAACTTCTGGATATAATCGCAGGAATTTAAAGCAAAGATCAATATCGCTAAGCCTGCCGCCTCCAAATGGCTTCATCGCAAGGAGGCCGATATTATTTTTTATAAACCTGTCGTAAAGCTTTTTTTCAACATATTCAGTTGTAATGAAATTGAGAGGTATCATAAGAACCGAAAAATCTGGGATTTCAAAAAATCTGTGTGCAATTTTAGAGCTGTGGCATGAAAACCCAATATGCCTTATTTTCCCCTTCTTTTTTTCATTGACCAGAGCATCCGGCAACCCGCTGTTAACCACTTCTTCAATCTCATCTGCATTTGAAACAGAATGGAAAAGGTAAACATCAATATAATCAGTTTTTAACTTTTTTAAACTTGTATTCAAATCACTTAGAAATTCCTTTTTATTCCTTTTAGATGATTTTGTTATTATATGCATATCTTTTCTTATATTTTTTAATGCCTTTCCCAGAATCTCTTCGCTGTTAAAATAGTTATGTGCAGTGTCAATAAGATTTATTCCTTCGCTGTGTGCCATTCTCACAAGGTCAATTGCTGCTTTTTCCTCAATACGTGTTAATTGAATGGCTCCAAAGGCAAGCTCTGATACTTCAAGCCCTGTCTTACCGAGAATCTTGTACCTCATTATTCAATACCTTTCAATTTTTTTTTATTAGTTAATATACTGTCCTGATTTTTTACAGAGATAATATTTTTCTAAATTCAGGGCTGCAGGCAGCAATGTGAAGGGGCCCCCGTATGAGCATATTATGCTGAAATGTTTTTTTAATTCTTTCTCAAATGCCCTGTAATCAAAACCAAGATGGTCGTAGTGATAAGGAAGTGAGTTTTCTATTTCTTCCCTTGGCCTGTTCTGCGGCGGCTTTCCAAATGTGCACTTAAAAATATTTTTAATATTTGCGTCATAGCGGCCGTACCGCCTTGTCATCCTGAAAATGCCCTTAATTAGCGCGGGCAGGTATATCTCTACAGGTATGCTAAGCACAAGAAGACTATCCCTGTCCATCAGTTTTAAAAAATCATTAAATATAACAGGATACTGGTCTATGACCATATGTTCAAATACTTCCATGCAGAAAATAACATCAAATTTAGTATAAGGTAAATCTTTAATTTCAGCATTGATTTTGATGCCAGGGTATTCGGCAAGATTTTTTATTGCTTCCTGTCTTATTGACGGTGTGGGCTCATAAAGAACAACATTTGCATAAGGAAACGATTTCAATATATATTTGCAGAACTCACCGCTGCCTCCACCATAATCAAGTATATTCCCCTTGAAATTAAAAGGCACTTCTCTTACAGAAATCAGGGCCTGCCTGTATCTTTTTCT
>JAFGMJ010000085.1 GCA_016927635.1 Actinomycetota bacterium | reverse complement strand
TTTTAAACATTTCGCAGAAATCTTTACCAAGGCATTTGATTGCAGGATATACCTTGCCGTATACCCACTCATTAAGCTTAATGTACTTCTGACTGTCTTTTTTAATCTCATAAAATAAGGGCGGCTTTAAATCAGTTAGAACTATTCTCTGAAGGTACTCAAATAATCCTGAATTTATTATTTCCAGCCAGTCAAGGCCCGGTTCGTCTTTTTCTTCCCCGGATTTTCCCAGTATATAGGCAACAATCATTTTATGAGCCTGCTTATCAAGCTCCGTGATTTCAAGCATTCGTATCTGGTCATTCCAGCGCTGCATGCTGGCAGCCTCGTATATTTTCAGAAGCAAAGGCTTAAATTTTATATTTGATGAATTCATTTTTATATTCAGATTTCTTTTAAATCATATCCGTCAAGCTTAAAAGTTTTTTTAACTTCAACTGTCGGGCAGCATGCCGGGTCGTCTTCTTTGTGCATCAGCATATCTATGAATATTTTTCCATCTTTTATTGAAATTTCCTTTATTTTAACACTGTCCCCAAGGAAAGTATTCGCAATGCTGTAAATATATGGCCCTCCATTGTAAATTGCATGGAGATAATAAAGGGTGCCTTCACCGGCAGGCTCTTCAATTAATACTGCTGCAGCATCATTTATTCCATTGCCATCCAGATCGCCTGCAGCAATAAATTCCGATAAGGTAACGGTAAGAACAGCCTGGGAACCTTCCTCATTATATTCACTGTAGCTGCCTCCAGCCAGCCTGACGGAGCCATAAACTGCATGCTCTGACTGATAATAAAGGTGTTTTAATTGTTCAAGAATAATATATGGAGAATCAAGATCATATATGTTTATAACTTCATTTAAATATTTACCGATGTCATTTAAAATATCATCTGTCAGTATGTATCCGCTGTTTTCAAGCTCAGAAAGGTAGTTGCTTAATATGCCTGCAGCTTTTGATGAAGGGTTTTCATTTACAGTATCCCTGTAGCTTTCAAGCACTTCCTCATAAACGGCATTTGTTGACCAGTCTCTTGTGGGGGTATTGTCCTGCCCATATAAATATGAAGCGAAATACAAAAGAAATAACCTGCTTATCTCTATTTTGCGGGGATTCTCAGCTTTATACTTATCCAGGTATTTTTCAGCCTTTATCATCCTTTGGGAAAGCTCATCCCAGGATATTGTCAATCCAGCATCTCTTGAATGAACATTTTCTGATTCAGCAGCCCTTACATCCAGGTAATCCCTGTACTGGATGCTAAGGTAGCTGCTGTATTTTTTTAAATATTTAAAGTCAATAATAGGATAATAAGACCCCTCAAGGTTGATAAATTTGAATCCCCCTTCAAACATTTTCAGTATGTCAGCTTTTAGATTTTCATCTTTTATTTTCTCAATATTATCCGGTGTAAATTCTGCTTCATTTTTAAAAGCATCCAGCAGTTTTTGCTGGGCATCTCCTTCAAAAAGATATTGCGTGGCTGTTTCAATATAGGACTTCTGCTTATATTCAAGATTTTCAAGCAGCAAAGTCATCGTGTCAGGCACAGTGTAGGCTACATTTTTGTCAACAAACTCCAGAAGCTCATCAGGCATGGCTTCAGCATCAAGCAGCTTATAAAATCCTGAAACTATCATTTCCTGGTCAGCCTCAATTGCAGTTTCTGCAGATCCTGTATCTGCTGAATCGGGTACTTTGTCAATTATTTCCTCATCAGGCAAAACAGCAGTCTCCGTTTTGCTTGTAAAGGCAGAATCCGAAATGCTTTCAATCCGGCATCCTGTAAACAGGAGCGCAAATGAAAGTATAATAAAAAGCATGATTATTACTGCTCTGTATATGTGAGCTGATATACGTTTTCTTTTTATCATAATATTTACATCATAAAAACTATTTTTTTAAATTATACACTAAATACTGTATATTTATAATTTGTCAAAACCCATTTAAGGCCTGAGAGATGCAGGTTTTTATATTATTTCATGCTTTACCCGCAGAAATTCTTTTTATTACTTTTATGCTATCTCCATAATAGGTATATGCGTAATAATGATAGTTAAATAAAACGCTGTCATTTCTTATAAAGCCTGTGTAAATATAATTATTGCTAAGATTTTCAAAAGTCGTTGCGTTTGAATCGGCGTTGTTATCATCATATATTATATCAAAAGGCACCCAGCCGAATTCATTAAAATAAACCTCCGGCCAGTTATGGCCAAGGGTCATCTTTTCAGGTATATTGTCTGTTGTATAACCTTCAACGGTCCGCGCAGGTATTTTCTTTGCCCTGCATATTGCCACAAAAAGATCCGAGTATTCCGTACAGTCGCCGCTGCCCAGTTTCAATGCTGCAGACGCGCCCGCGCTTGAAGGATTATAGCCTGAATACTGCATGCTGGATTTGACAAAATCATATATCTGCCTGATAAGTTCCACCTGGTTTTGGCTATTAAAAGATTCGGCAACAGCTTTTATTGCCGAATCATCTTTTTCAATATAATCCTCATTTTCCAGCCATATCCTGAGATCTTCTTCAGGCTCAGGCGTAAAATTATCAATGCACAATGCAGTGCTAAGGTCATAATCATAAATAATCATATCGGTTTTTATATTTATGGTATAACTTCCCTGAGGGTCTATAAAAATAAATCTGCCATAAAGATTTTCTCCTGAATTAAAGATTTCAGGATCTTCGGGCAAAAATTTATAACCGTTTATTTCTTGCCTGAATCTGTAATCCTGGGGCAAAGTCGTTATCAGCTCTATTTTGTCCGTATTGCCTGAAGCAGTTATTTCATAGGAAATGTTAAAAATTACCTTTTTTCCCTGCTGCTCGCTTAAAATCACTGAATCATTTTTGCCGGTACCGCCAGCCTGTGTTGTATCAGTAATATTGTCTGTTAAACTGCTGTCCTTGCTAATTTTGGAAAGGCTGTCTTCAGCCTGTAAGGTTGTATCAGAA
>JAFGMJ010000084.1 GCA_016927635.1 Actinomycetota bacterium | reverse complement strand
GCGTTTGTTTTACATCTTAAATAAACAGTAATGTTTAATAGAGGCTATGAACTGTATTTTGTTATTTGGGCACTTAAAAATACAGCGAGCCAGTAGTGCAACCGGCTATTAACCTTTTTTTATTTTTATTTAATAGCCATCCTTGCGGGGTGGCTTTTTTATTATAAGTACCTGACAGAAAGGAAAGACAGATGAAAAGATTTAAAAAAATAACAATAGTTATATCTGCTGTTTTATTTATTGCATTTCTTCTTGTTCCCACGACATCTCTTTTTGCACAAAACAGCCCTGAGGTATGGGCAAAAAAGACAGATTACAGGCCTGGAAGCCAGGTAATGATAGTTGGAGAGGGCTTTGAGGCAAATACATGCTACACTGTAGAAGTAATAAGGCCTGACGGCTCTATTGTAAAGGGCGATGGCTCTGAAGAGCCCGGAAGCGACACTGTAACTACCGATAAAAAGGGCGCCTTTAAATACAAATACAGGCTTGAGAAAATATCAGATGACTTTGACCCTGAAGGAATATATAAGGTAAATGTATATGATGGAAGCGGAAGCTGTATTGCAGGCACTGAGTTTATTGACGGCACCGTAAGATGGTAGCAATCTGAATAAGTTTTTTATCCTTTTATTACTCGAAAAAAGCCCGCCTGTCCTCAGATTATAATTGGGGGCAGGCTTTTTATTCTTTATTTGCTGTTAATCAAAACAAAAAATAAATATAATGCTGCATATATATTTTTTAACATGAATTGACTATGAGCAGAAAATTATTAATAATGCTTTCAATATTATCCGCATTATGCTGGTTTTTATTACTTTTTTCATTGTCTCTTTTCATGTTTTACTGGAGGATTGTTAATGAACCGGGAGCCGGCAGCGCAGTAAAAATACTAATCGCAGCCTGCCTGCTTATAGCTTCAGGTTTTGCAGGAACAGTTGCTGTAAATGCAATATTTATAAAGTTTAAGGAAAAGAGGGCATGGATTGCATGGGCAGCAAATCTTGGAGCAACTGTAATATATTTACCGGCTTTTGTGCTTACTCTGCTTATGATGGTTTAGAGTCAATGTATTTTCAATCATGACAGCGTGTGCGCAAGTTTATACAATTCCCTGTCTATCTCCTTCTTTTTGCTCATAACATAATCAAAAGGAACAGACAATATTTTTCTGCCCTGTATGGCAGTCATGCAGTCACTCTCACCACTGATTAAAAGATCCACAGCTTTTTTGCTGAATTCAGCAGACAGTAATCTATCCATGGCGGAAGGTGACCCTCCACGTTGAATATGGCCAAGAACTGAAACCCTTACCTCATGTCCGACAAGCAGCTTTATTGATGCCGCCACATCGCTTGCTTTTGCTGCGCCTTCGGCAACTATAATAAGGGTGTGCCTTTTACCCTTTCTGTGGTTTTTTATTTTTGTGGATATCTTAAAAAGATCCACTTCTATTTCAGGTATAAGAATATAATCGGCAGCGCAAGCCACGCCGGCGTTTATGGCTATTATGCCGGAGCTTCTTCCCATAACTTCAATTACAAACAATCTGTCATGAGAAAATGCAGTATCACGTATTTTTGAAATCAGATCTATTATAACATTTAAAGCCGTATCAAAACCGATACTGTAATCAGTGCCGGCAATATCATTGTCTATTGTTCCGGGAATACCAACAACCTTAACTCCTCTTATATGAAGGTCATGGGCTCCCCTGAAGGAACCGTCTCCCCCAATTACCACCAAACCGTTTACATTGAGATTTTTAAGATTTGATATGGCTTTCTGCATACCTGGTTCAGTTTTAAATTCTTCAGATCTTGCAGAATATAGCATTGTTCCGCCACGGTCTATTATCCCGCCGACGCTCTGCTGGTCAAGGGTTGTATAATTATTTGCAATAAGCCCTTTGAATCCTTCATAGAAACCTATGACCTCAAGGGATTTTGAAATAGCATATCTTGTCAAAGCCCTTATCGAAGCATTCATACCGCTTGCATCGCCACCGCTGGTAAGTATGGCTATTTTTTTGATTTCTTTACCCATTTTCCACCTCTATTTTAACTCTTAAACAACACAGAAAAAAATATTTAAAATATATTGAAATAATGCCAGTATTAAAAATCTGGCATAAACTTAAAATTTGTTACCTCCGCCTGGATTTTAATTCCGTACAAATATCATAAAGGCTTACTTTTTTTTCAGCCATAAGCACAAGAAGATGATAAACAAGGTCGGCTATCTCGCTTATAAGTCTTTCCTGGCTTTGATGTTTTGCAGAAAGTATTGTTTCTATGCTTTCCTCTCCAAACTTTTTAAGTATTTCATCAATTCCTTCTTTATGAAGCTTGAAGGTATATGATTTTTCATCCTGCTCTTTAAACCTCTGAATTATTATACTGTAAAGTTCCTCCAGCACAATTATGTCACCGCTTTTACAGGACGAAAATTTAAGTTTGGCTGCAATAGATTCAGCATTTTTTAAATCAAATTTATCTTTTTGAGTTGCAATAATATTAAAAAAACAGCTTCTTTTACCTGTGTGGCAGGCAAAACCTTTCTGCTCCACTTGAAAGAGCAGGGCGTCGCTGTCGCAATCATATCTTATTTCTTTAATCAGCTGTATATTCCCGGAAGTCTGACCTTT
>JAFGMJ010000083.1 GCA_016927635.1 Actinomycetota bacterium | reverse complement strand
GGTGTAAAAGTACGTTGTTTTACTTAATATCCTGCCCAGGTTGATAGATATAAAATTCATTAAATATTAGAGACCAGGATTTTATATACATGTCGGCCTGAAAGGTTTAAACCTTTTTCTTGAGGCCGATTTTATTTTTTATTTAAGATTTTTTTGGGGGTATGAATTGATAAGACAGGATAAAATCAAAAAAGTAGAAGATATAAAAGGTATCTTTGAACAGAAAAAAAGCATAATATTTACAGATCACAGCGGCCTTAAAGCCGAAAATACTTACAGCATGAGAACAAGGTTATCTGAAATAGACTCGACTTTAAGAATAATCAAAAATACTCTTGCGGTAAGAGCTGCAAAAGAGGCATATGAAGATATCGACCTCGAAGAAATATTCAAAGGTCCCACGAGCATGATTGTATGCGGACAGGATATGGTATCTGCCGCAAAACTTGCAAAGATTTTTGGCAAAGAATTTGAGACATTTAAAATTAAAGCTGGCATCATGGAGGGAAAACTTTATGATGGGGCAAGCGTTGAAAAACTTGCAACTCTTCCTTCAAGGGAAGTGCTGCTTGCGCAGTTGCTTGGCCTTATGCTCAATCCGCTTATAAGCTTTGTCAGTGTTTTAAGCGTTGTGCCAAGAAATCTTGCTCTTGTGCTGGATTCGGTAAGAAAGCAGAAAGAAGAAGCTCAAGGGTAATACTGCAGATTATTTTGGCATATAAATATGCCTTTAAATAATAAAATATACAAAGAATATCATTTGTAAAAAAGATTTAATATTTCAGGAGGAAAATTAAATGGCAGAAGGAAAAAAAGAAAAAGCAACTGAAGAAAAAGCAGCAAAAACAGTTAAAGAAAGTGCAAAAAAAGGTCTCTCCAGTGAGGATATTTTAGCTGCAATAGAGAATATGACAGTTATTGAGCTTTCAGAACTCGTTAAGGCAATCGAAGAAAAATTCGGCGTAAGCGCCGCAGCAATGGTTGCGGCTCCGGCTGCAGGTGCGGCAGCAGGCGGCGGAGAAGCTGCAGCAGCAGCTGAAGAACAGACTGAATTCAATGTAAACCTTAAATCTGCAGGCGGACAGAAAATACAGGTAATTAAAGAAGTCAGGACAATAACTGGACTTGGGCTCAAAGAAGCAAAAGACCTTGTTGACGGTGCACCGGGACTTGTCAAAGAAAAAGTATCCAAAGAAGAAGCAGAGAAAATAAAAAAACAGCTTGAAGATACTGGCGCTGAAGTAGAAATTAAATAACAAGCTTGTCTTAATTTTATTTCATTCAGTGTTAAAGATAAATAAAGCTTAAAGATAAAAAAATAAAGCATACCGTAATCCGGTCAGGGCATATAAATGCCGCTCGGGCATTTAGGCGGTATGCTTTTTATTTGATGCTGAAGTTTTTAAAAATGGTATTGGTAAAAATCAGCCTTATGTAATAGCATAGAACTGTAAGCGTTGTCTATATAATTTAAATCCTGCATCAAGGCATATTTAGAAAAATATTACAAAAGTTCTACTGCTATGAGCAAAGAAGATTTAAAAAATAAAGCTAAAAAGATTTTAACTGATTTTAAGAAAGGCAGCTATATATTTGGCCCTGGGTGCATTGACAGGGCAGGCGGGCTTGCTGCAAAGTTAGGCAGAAGAGCAGTGCTTGTGATCTCGTCTTCTGGCTGGGCTGAAAAATTCAAAGGCAATCTTTTAAAATCATTAAAAGGCAGCAATATAGAAATTGCAGCAGTTATCGGCTCTTCAAAACCGAATTGCCCCCTGGAAGATTTGCACCGCATGCACAGGGATTTTGTAAGGCATAAACCCGAATTTATAATTGCTGCAGGCGGTGGCTCAACCATAGATTGCGCAAAAGCTGCCTCAATTCTGGCGGGCATTACTCCTGGTTTATGTGATATTGAGCCTTTTTTTGGCACGGGCGCTGTGACAGAGGCAGTGAAAAAAACAGGCAGAAGGCCTATTGCAGTATTTGCAGTTCAGATGTCTGCATCATCAGCTGCACATCTTACAAAATATTCCAACATAACAGATTTAAAAACAGGCCAGAAAAAGTTAATTGTAGATGATGCAATAGTTCCTCCTTTTGCACTTTTTGACTACTCTGTAACACAAAGCATGAACAGGGACCTGACAATTGACGGTATTCTTGATGGAATATCACATATGCTTGAAGTCTATTATGGGACCAGTTATGAGTGCGAACCTGAAAAATTCAACAAGATAGAAGAAATTGCTCTTACAGGATTAAAGCTTTTAGTCAGTAACTTAAGCTCTGCCGTCGCAAATGGCAAGGATTTAAAAATCCGTGAACTTGTGGGCCTGGGAACTGACCTGGGAGGATGTGCCATAATGCTTGGAGGTACCAACGGTGCGCATCTTACAAGTTTTTCCTTTGTGGATTTTTTAAGCCATGGAAGGGCATGCGGGCTGATGAATCCATACTATACTGTATTTTTTGCACCTGCTATAAGGAGGCAGCTAATCAATATTGCACCCGTTTTTATAGATTATATGGATTTTGGATCCGGCTTGAATAATTTGTATTCTGGAGAAAATATGGGCTTGAAATTGTCAGAGTTTTCCTCAAGGCAGATTGCAGAAATTGTTGCAGGCGCAATGATAAATTTTTTAAAAAGCGCCGGGATTGCCACCAGATTGTCTGATGTCAAAGGATTTAGCCAAAAATATATTGATAAAGCAATTAAAAACGCAAAAAACCCTCAGCTTGAAATGAAGCTTAAAAATATGCCTGTTGCGCTTAACTCGGGATTTATTGACAGATATATGCTGCCTGTGCTGGAAGCTGCAAAAACTGGAGATTTTTCATTGATTGAAAATTGCAGTTAAAGCTTTATTACCCGGTCTGGCTTCAAATAATATTTCAGATTAAGAAGAGTTAAAAATGTCAACTGTTGAAAATAACAATAATTATAAAAAAACCGAAAAATTGCTTCTTTGCCATGAGCTTTCAATCGAGGAGACAATAAATGAATATGAAACAGGAAGAAATGGCATAAGCAATGAAGAAGCACTAGCAAGACAAAAAAAATTTGGCTCCAACGAACTTCCTGGAAAGCAGGTTTTAAGCCTATGGAAAATAATCCTTCATCAATTTAAAAGCCCCCTTATTTATATACTAATTGTGGCAGCTGCTATATCTTTAATAATCCGGGAATTTAAGGATTCAGCTTTTATTTTTATGATAATTCTTTTAAATGCTTTTCTTGGAGCCTTCCAGGAATACAGGGCAGAAAAAAGTGCAGCATCACTGCAGGATTTTCTAAAAATAACTGTAAGGGTAATAAGAGAAGGCAAAAGAACAGGGATATATGCTGAAGAACTTGTACCCGGTGATATTGTCCTTATAAGCCAGGGCTCAAAAATCCCGGCAGATCTGCGTCTTATAGAAGCAAGCAATCTTACAATAGATGAGTCACTTCTTACCGGCGAGTCCAATCCAGAAGAGAAACACACCGGGGCTGTAAACGAAGATGTTGATATCAGTAATTGTGCAAATATTGCATTTGCAGGCACAAGAGCAATAACAGGAAAAGGTATTGGTGTTGTTACCAGGACAGGTATGCATACAGAACTTGGAAGAATAGCAAAATCAGTTTATACAACAGAATCTGTGAAAACCCCTCTTGTAATAAGAATGGAAAAATTTTCAAAGCAAATAGGATTTGTGGTTTTGGGAATAAGCTTAATTATAGGTATAATCATGTTTTTTACGGGCACGCCATATATTGACATTTTTCTTCTTATAACAGCTCTTGCTGTTTCTTCGATACCCGAAGGTCTTCCTGTCGCAATAACAGTGGCTCTTTCTATAAGTACAAATCGTATGTCCAAAAGAAATGTGATTGTAAGAAAACTTGCTGCTGTGGAAAGCCTCGGAAGCTGTACGCTGATTGCAAGCGATAAGACAGGAACGCTTACTGTAAACAGGCAATCTGCAAGGCTAATAGTCAGTTCTTCAGGAAATAGCTTCATTATTAAAGATGAGGCAAATGCCGGCAAAGAAAACCCGGAATCTAATAAAATCAATGAAAAAAAACAGGGTTGTATTGAGGAGTTTGAATCGATTATTGCTGCAGCAGTAATTGACAATGACGCAATAATCACAAAAGGCATAAATAAAGAAACCAAATTTGATGGCAATCCAATAGACACAGCTCTTTTAAAGCTGAGCCAAAATTGTGGGCTTGACCCTGCAAAAATAAGGGAAAGCGTATATACAGCCGGAGAAATACCATTCAGTTCGGAATTTAAGTTTTCTGCAAAGATTTATAAAAAAGAAGGCAGCATGATGATCGCTGCAAAAGGTGCCCCTGAAGTTATTATCCCTATGTGCAGAAATATAAGAAAAAATAGCAGCCTGCAAAAAATTGATGCAACAACTTTATATAAGGATACCGACAAGATCACAGCTAAAGGCTACAGGGTTATTGCAATTGCAGAAGGAATCCTTGACGAAAACAGGCACAGCTCTTTGCTGAAAAAACCAGACATGAAAAAGCTGCCACCCCTGACATTTTTAGGTCTCGTGGGTTTTATTGATCCCTTAAGGCCGGATACAGCCAGTGCTGTAAATGAGTGTAAAGATGCAGGGATCAAAGTGGTGATGATTACAGGCGACCATCCGTTGACTGCGGGAGCGATAGCAAAAGAGATTGGCATAATTTCTGACAGTAAGGATGTCACTGTTGGTAAAGAACTTAATGATCTCTCTTTAGAAAAAGACAAAGAATTTGATGGGTTTATTAAAGATAAAAAAGTTTTTGCAAGGGTCACTCCTCTTCAGAAGCTTAAAATCGTTGAAGCATTCAGGCGTCTCGGGCATTTCATCGCAGTAACAGGTGACGGAATCAACGATGCTCCTGCACTGAAAAAAGCAAATATAGGTGTAGCCATGGGCTCAGGTACGGATGTGACTAAAGACACAGCTTCAATAATTATAACTGATGACAGTTTTGCTTCTATTGTGTCAGGTATAGAAGAAGGAAGATTTGCTTATGACAATATAAGAAAAGTAACCTATCTATTACTTGCCACGGGTATTGCAGAAATAATATTATTCCTTATAACAATTATTCTGGGGCTGCCGCTGGCTCTTCTTGCAGTTCAGCTGCTATGGCTCAATATTGTCACAAATGGAATACAGGATGTAGCGCTTGCTTTTGAAAAAGGGGAAAAGGATGTATTGAAAAGACCGCCAAAAAAACCTGTAGAGGGAATATTTAATAGATTAATGATACAGGAGACAATGCTTTCAGGAGCATTTATGGGCATTGTGGCTGCTGCTGTATGGTTCTTTCTTATAAGTACAGGCCGGGAAGTCAATGAAGCACGGAATATAATACTTATGCTGATGGTCCTTTTTGAAAATTTCCACGTATTTAATTGCCGCTCTGAAAAAGAATCCGTTTTTAAAATTCCAGTAAAAAATAATTATATATTGATTGGAGGAATACTTGCTGCCCAGGGTCTTCACCTGGCTTCAATGTATATACCTTTTATGCAGAGATTATTGAATATTGCCCCTTTAG
>JAFGMJ010000082.1 GCA_016927635.1 Actinomycetota bacterium | reverse complement strand
GAAAAAGATGTAGAAAAAAAACCTGAATTTTACAGAGTCTGGCCTTCAATAAAAAAGTATATTGCCGACAGTATAATAATTGCCCACAACGCAAGTTTTGACTTATCGGTTTTAAAAGCTGTGTTAAAGGTATATGCAATAGATATTCCAGAAATATATTATGCATGCACTGTAAGCCTGGCAAGAATGGTTTGGAAAGATTTTAAAAATTATAAGTTGAACACAGTTGCAGAGAATCTTGCAATCAATTTTAAACATCACTGCGCAAAAGATGACGCATTTGCCTGTGCAAGTATTGTCATAAAAGCGGCAAGATATTTAAATGTCACCAGTTTTACTGAACTCATGGATAAAATGCATTTAAAGATTTACAGGTTAAATTAAATATTAACTATTTACTGCTTGAATATGCCACAAACTGTTCTTCCGCTGATAATATCTGAAAAAACCGCAAGCCCTGATTGTGAAGTATCATAAACTTTTAAAACATCTTCAACTCCATCAGAATATTCAATAAATTTGCTTAGCATATTATTAATATTATCAAAAAAAACAGAATTATATTTTACAGTACTTTCATTTTGCATTATTGCTGCATAAAATATGCCTGACTCAACAAGATCTTGAAAGAAATGGCTTCCAAATGACAGTTCAGGGTTATACCCAGCTTCCATGTAAGGAATTTCACATAAAATATTAAAATTACTTATCTCTGCAAATTTAACCGGAACACCTGTATCCGGCGATCTTGTGCCCAGGCGTCCCGGAACTATCAGCATAACCGCGTTTTCTTTTATGCTGCAATTAATGCTTTCTCTCTTTGTGTCCTTAAGGCAATGATTTAATTTGCCTATCATCCTCGCTATACTGAATTTTTCCTTATATGAAGTGTGGTAATATCCTTTTGGATCTACCAATATAACACTGTCTATTTTTTTTGCTATAGCTCCGCCCATTGTAGAGCCTAAAAGTTCAAAAAAAATGTTTTTATTATTAATTACAGGAATATTTACCTTTGCCCCCACTCCCCCCAGCTGTAAAGGCCTGCATTGCAGAATGTTTATCAGTATGTCTCCATGTTCACTGAAATTGCATGTAAATTCAATATCAACAGGATAATTGTATTTTTCCTGTATTAAGGACATAATATCACGCATATTACCCGTGAAATCTTTCATTTTTAACAGGCCCTCGCAAGTCGAAAACAAAATTTCTTTATTTATTGAAAAATGTTTTTCATTTATTATTCTTTCTGCCGCGTAATCATGTTCTACCATGATGCTTTTATACCAGCCGGGCAGTGCTTCAGAAATATTACCTAATTCTTCGGTGCAAAAAGCATTGGTAGCAAGGTTTAAAAAATCTACTCTGCGCTGCGAATACCTGCTTCTTTCTTCATTGTCTGAAAAAATATTGCAGACCGGTTCAGATAAAGCTGAAATCCTGGGATAATCACCGTCTGTGCGGTCTACCGCTCTTGTTCCAAGTCCCATCACTATGCGCACCATTCCTGCTTGAGGATCTATTTGGCTTTTCCATTTATAAGAATTATAGGAATATCCGACTCCTGCTGCGCAGGGCATATAAATATTGTCAAAATGCATACCTGAGACTCTCTGTACAAGTATAGCCATCTGTTCATCACTTTTATCCAGCCCCCTCTTAAATCTGTATTCAAGTGCTGACTCATCCATCGTGCTTGCATACACCTGTTTTACGGCATTTTCAAAAAATCTCAGCCTCTCACTGAGATTGCCTGTATTTACGCAGAAAATTGATTCGTATTTCCCTGCAAAAGCATTTTCAAAACTATCTTCCAGAAGGCTGCTGGACCTGACAATTATCGGATTCTGCCCATAATATTCAAGCATACGCCTGAATTGTTCTTTTGTGGTTTCTGGAAAACTTCCTGAAATAATTTTTTCTTTTAAAAGATTTGCTGATTTAAAATATTGTTCTTCTTTTTGCTGAAGTATTCTTAATTTCCAGCAATCATTTTGAACTAAATAAGTGTAGTAAACATCTGAACCTATATAAAAAGAATCGTGAGGTTCAAGCAACCTGTATATATTTTCATCACTGTTCTCGATTATTTTTCTTGCCAGAAGCATGCCGGTAGCTTTACCGCCAATTTTACCAGAGCCTATCATTCTTTCCCTTATTGATATAAAATCCTTTATTTCAAAATTATCATATACTAGTTTTAATATTTTTTTATCGCCCCCGATAAGCCTCTCACACATTTCATGCTTTATATCCTGTCCTGCAAAAGGTATATCCAGTTTTGCATAAAGAAAAAACCTGTCCCAGTTATCAAGATTCTGGTCTTCTGATGCTAGAGACTTTTCTTCAATTAATTTATAAAACCTGCTCATATTGAGGCCTCCGGAAAGAGTTTCAAATTTATCAGCATTATTCTTTTTAAACATGTGGGGCAAAAACATCAAATCAGAATATCTTTTCCATACTTTAAGAGGATGTATATAAATGTAGCTGTCTTCTGAATATGCATCTATCAGTATCTGTGTCGTATCCCTGATTCTTGCAATTGTGTCAAAAGAGTGCCTGCCTCTTAAAATCCCAAAATATGCTACAGTATCAAGCTCAAAAAGATAGGGGCATGTAACTACAAAAAAATTTCCCATCATCAGGTCTGCCGACCAGGCAGCCTGAAGTTCAGAAATGCAGTCAAATATATAGTACGTTTCTCTTCCATAATGCTCAATAATATCATGAACAGATATTGTGAAATTTTCAAAACCTTTATCAGCATCAAGAGTAAAAATATTTAGCCCTGGTCCTGGATCCAATAGAGGCTTATGCTGTGCAAACCTGATATATACAAGTATTTTTTTTTCTTTTATTGCCTGTATTGCAATTGCCTCAGCAAACATCTGGTAAACATTAATATCCGAGACCTGCCATACAACATTGTCTCCAAGCCTTATATGGTCAAGGACATTATCAAGCCCCTCGAGACCAGAATTAATTTTTTCAAAAGCAGCCATTTAACAAAACATGATAAAATTTTTTAATTATAAATCCATATATAGGATAAGGTGTTCCGGACAATTAATTTCACTCTTTTAAAGCCCATTTTTCAACATAATCATCAAGAATATTTCCTTCTTTCAAAAAACGAGAAACTTCAGTAAATCTTATAAAAGACGGGTCAAAGAAATTCCCGGAAAAGCGGCCCCATTGTGGCTTTAAAAGATACAGGTTCTCTTTGGCTCGTGTAGAGGCTACATAAAGAAGCCTTCTTTCTTCTTCCAATTGATCTGAAGAATTAATCGAATAAGTGCTTGGAAGATACCCGTCAATCAAGAATATTATAAATACTGTGTGCCATTCAAGCCCTTTTGCAGAATGAATTGTTGAAAGTATGAGTTTTTCATCTTCTGCGTCTTCAGGGGTAATTTTAAACTGGCTCTCATCAATAGGCTCAAGAGTCAGGTCTGAAAGAAAATCATCAAGCGTTTTGTATCTTGCAGCAACAGTTTCAAGGGAGGAAAGGTCTTCCTGCCTTTTATTATAATCGTCGTATTTATTTTTAAGCACAGGCATATAGAAATCAAGTGCAGCATGAAGTTTTTCAGCAAAACTTTGCTGATTGGCAGGTTTATTTATAAGATATATCAGTTCATGCAGTTTTAGTAATATTGTTTCATATTTTTTATTTTTATGTATATTATCTATAAGATAATCTGCTCCTGCATCTTTATCAACTATTTTTTCAATTATATCTGTCGCAGTTTTGCCCCCAATGCCTTCCAGAAGCATCAGTGTACGGCTCCAGCTTACAGAATCTTTAGGGTTATGTGATATTTTTAAAATCGACAGCACATCCTTTATATGTGCAGCCTCGGTAAATTTTATCCCCCCATATATAACATATGGTATATTATGTGTGTTAAGCTCAATTTCAAGATCCATAGACTGCCAGGAACTTCTGAAAAGCACAGCCATATCTTCAAGTGCAACCCCTTCTTCCCTTAATTCAAGCACGCGCTGCACTATGAACCTTGACTGGAAATTTTCATTTTCAGTCTCTATGAAAACGGGCTTTTCTGTTCCCTCTTTTTTTGTAAAAAGGTTTTTTTCATATTTTTCTTTTGCATTATGCATTATGCGGTTTGCATAATCCAGTATTGGCTGTGTGCTGCGATAGTTCTGTTCAAGTTTTATAATCTTTGCCCTTGGGTATATTTTTGGAAAATCCATTATATTCTTAAAATTTGCCCCCCTGAAAGAGTATATGCTCTGGGAATCATCACCAACTACCATAATGTTTTTATGTTCACTGGCAAGAAGATAAGCGATTTTAGCCTGAAGCTTATTTGTGTCCTGGAATTCATCTATCATTATGTATTTATAAAATGAAGATATTTTTTTTCTTATGTCATCATTTTCAAAAAGCAGCTTTTCAAGATAAATAAGCAAATCATCATAATCCATCATTGTCCTTGAAAATTTATACTGGCAGTAAAAATCTTTTATTTTTTTTATTTCATCGCAATAATCAATAAAATGCGAATACTCGTCTCTTACTATGCTCTGCAAATCAAGATCTTTATTTACCGATTTACTTATTATGTCAGCAATTGTATCTTTACGGGGAAATCTTTTTTCTTTTTTATAATAACCTAGCTTGTTTCTGGCAAATCCAACAACATCTTCGCTATCTTTTTTGTCCAGTATTGTAAAATTAGCGGTAAAATTTATATACTTTGAATATCTTCGCAATAACTGGTTTGCAAATGAATGAAATGTGCCGCCTGAAACATTTGCGCACCTCTTGTCAAGTATGGCTGAGGCTCGGCGCAGCATTTCCTGTGAAGCTTTACGGGTAAATGTCAGAAGCAATATCCTGGAAGGACTTACACCCTCTTCAACCAGCCTGGCCACCCTGTATACCAGGGTCCGGGTCTTTCCGCTGCCTGCGCCTGCTATGACAAGTACGGGGCCATTTTTTACAGATACGGCTTCAAGCTGTGCAGGATTTAACTCTGAATCATAATCTATTTTATAATCAGCCGGTTTTGTGTTTTTAAGATCTTTTAGCCTGTATTCTTTCATTGATTAAAAAATACAATATTTAACAAACAAATGTTCGTCAGGATAATATTATAATTCCAATTTAATGTACAGTCAAAAGAATGAAGTTATATTACATAAAAGCAATTGCATCTTTAAATTCTTTTTTTACCGATAGCAGGAAATTGCTGTCAAGAAGCGCCCTGGATGCAGTTAGTGCAAGGGATTTCATTGCAAGGAGCATAGAATTATATGCAAGCTCTGTTTTTCCATATTCTGCAAACTCCCTGGAATGAAGCACAGAATTTTTATCGGCTGTTTGGATCATGGGATGAAGGACAGGCATAAAATGGCTTAAGTTTCCAGCGTCTGATGAGCCCAGTAAAAGTGGACCGTCTTCAATTTTTCCGCCCAGGGCTTTAAAATTAGCAGTGTATTCATTTAAAAGTGCTTCATTTGCAAGAAAATCTTTACATGGCCCTTCAAATATGTCCGTCTTTACTGTTGCTCCTGTCTGCAAAGCCGCTCCATTTGCGCAATTTATAACCTTATGGAGCACCTCATCAAGCTCCTTTATGGTTTTTGCCCTTATGTAAAATCTTGCAGAAGCTTTTTCCGGTATTATGTTTATTGCATCGCCGCCATTATTTATTATGCCATGTATTCTTATGTCATCTTTGAGCTGCTGGCGCAATGCATTTATGGAATTAAAGAGAAGAATAACTGAATCAAGTGCATTTATTCCTTCCTGGGGGGCCGCAGCCGCATGGGCAGCTTTGCCGGAAAAAACAAATTCAACCCCATATAAGGCCATCATATATATTTTTGCCCTGTTTCTGGGCCCACCATGTACCATAAGTGCAATATCTATGTCGTCAAATACTCCCCTGTCTATCAATATTTTTTTTGTGCTCATCAGTTCCTCAGCAGGAGTACCTATAACAGATACGCTGCCGCAAAGCTCATCATTAAGGCTGCTTAAAGCAACTGCCGTAGCGGTTGAGGCTGCAGCTATTATATGATGGTGGCATGCATGCCCCACTATAGGAAGAGCATCATACTCGGCAATAAAACCTATTGAAGGGCCAGGTTTTTTAAATCTGTATTGCGCTTTAAAAGCTGTTTCAAGCCCGCCTGCGCCTGCCTGCACTGTAAAACCGCTCTTCTTTAAAATACTGCAAAGATATTTGCAGGACAAAAATTCATAACCGCTTACCTCAGGATTGTCAAAAATATATCCTGCCACTTCCCTGGCCAGGGGCTCTATGCTGTTTATTTCGTCAACTATTTTTTGTTTTAATTTTATATCCATATACACAAGACATATATTTAGAATAATTAAAAGATTATAGCCTTTTAAAAATTTTTTTTAAATCATTTCACGGCTTTTTTTCTAACCAATTCCTTTATAGAATTTATTATTTCGTCTCTTGTGGCCACTGCAGTATAGACGCCATCAAAACCTATTTCTTTTAATTTATCCTCATCTTCTATTGAAAAAACCCCGCCTATGATAAATACTGTTTTTCCTTTTATGCCCTCTTTTACTGCATCATTTATCAAATCCATTCCAAGAGTGATATGGGCTCCGCCAAGCGAGCTGACACCTATAACATCAACATGTTCCTGAAGCGCAATCCCAAGTATTTCCTCAGGCAGCGCATTGCCCAGGTAAATGACTTCCATGCCTGCGTCCCTCAGCATTTTCGCAACGGTTATCACTCCACGGTTGTGCACGTCAAGTCCAAGTTTTGATAAAAGAACTTTTATTTTTCTATCTGGCATTTTATCTCCCCATAAAAATTAAATATTTTATAAATCAATAAATTTTAAACACTTTCTTAAAATCAATAATAAAACAGATACATTCGTTAAAACCCGGTTTTTACCATAGTGCGGGCGGTTTCCAGAGCCCGAATGCTTTTTTAAATACCTTGAAAATCTCTCCCCCGGTGCACCCTGTTCTTGCACATTCAAGCGAGAATGGAATTATATTGATATTCTTTCTGCATGCATCTTCTAGTGCTGAAAGAGCGGCGGCGACCTTTTCATTGTCCCTGGTCATTCTAAGCCTGGCAAGTTTTGCTTTCTGCCTTTCCTCCACACCTTCAGGGTACCTGAAAACTTCAATAGATGGCTTTTTATCCTCTGATTTGTATACATTGCTCCCTACAAATTTTATTTCACCTTTATCTATCAGTTCTTTTTCCCTGTAAAAATAATTAGCTATTTTATTATGTATCCAGCCTTTTTCTATTGAAGCCACATAGCCTCCGACTTTCTCTATTTCATCGATTTCATCAAGAATCCTTTTTTCTATTTCATTGGTCAGGGCTTCTACATAGAATGAGCCGCCAAGAGGGTCAACAACCTCAGTTATTGCAGTTTCTTCCTGTATTATCTGCTGGGTCCGCAGCGACAAAAGGGCTGCTTCTTCTGTCGGCACCGAGTATGCTTCATCATATGAATCAACATGAAGTGATTGTACTCCTCCAAAAACTGCGGAAAGAGATTGTACTGCAGCTCTTATAATATTATTTAAAGGTTCTTCCCTGACAAGAGAAATACCTGAAGTCTGGACATGGCATCTCATCCACATTGACCTTGGTTTTTTTGCCCCGAACCTGTATTTCATTATCCTGTACCATAGCCTTCTTACTGCCCTTATTCTTGCAACTTCCTCAAAAAAGTCACTGGATATGGACCAGAAAAATGCAAGTCTTTCCGCTATCCAGTCAACATCGTATCCCCTTCTTATCATCTCATCGAGGCTTTCAATTGCATTTGATACCGCGACTGCCATTTCTGTTACGCCTGAAGTGCCGAATTCATGAAGATTATACCCATTTAATGTATTGAAATTAAAATAAGGCACATTGTTTTTAATAAATTCGATATTGTCGCATTGTATCCTGAAACAGTCTTTTGGAGGTATGTATTCCGGGCCGCTTCTGACGACTTCCTCAAGCGTGATATCGTTTTGAACACTTCCTTTTAAGGCATCGGGAGAAAGCCCCCTTCTTTCAGCAGCAGCAAGATACATCGGGAACAGTATCGCCGTATTTGAGGGATAATGGGTTACAAGTGAAATTGTGATCTTATCTATAGGCACATCCCTAAACAATATTTCCATATCATCTGCTGAATCAATTGCAACCCCGGACATGCCGACCTGGCCTTTTGATATTGGGTCATCCGAGTCATACATCTGTGTAGTAGGCAGGTCATGAATAACGCTGATTCCTGTTCCGCCATGTTCAAGCATATATTTTATTCTCAGATTTGTATCTTCCGGCCCCCCATACCCGTTTATCTGGCGCATTGTAAACTTTTTCCCCCTGTACATATTCGGGTGTATACCTCTTGTAAATGGCTGGCTTCCCGGCATGCCAAGGTCAAAACCGTAATCTGCATCCTCCACCTGCGCAGGCGTATAAAGCATGTCTCTTGGTATTTCAGAGCCCAGAATTGTTTTTGGGGTCACACTCCATTCATGTTTTTTTTCACCACTGGTGTACCTGTTTTTTAATTTTTCATAATCTTTTTTTATCTGCTTTATTGCCTTTTTATTATAAAGAGGCTGGGGGTTTTCATTTTCCACTCTGCTTTCAAGTATTTCTTTTGTCCTTGTTTTTTCCTTCTCCAATTTAAGATTCCTTCCAAAAATATTATTTTTTAAATAAAATACTGTTATTTAGAGATTTTTTAGATTTTCTAT
>JAFGMJ010000081.1 GCA_016927635.1 Actinomycetota bacterium | reverse complement strand
TAAAAGGATTTTTTTAAAATTTTACAAGCTTATTGTAAAAAAATATAAAGATTTCAAATTTCTGCGGCTGTTTTAAAGATTATTTCTTAAAAAAATGAAGATTATTTTAAGCCATGGATTTTGTCCATGGCTTTTCTATTTTTTAAAAGCTTTTAGCACAAACAGCCGTACTGTAGCTGGTGAAAAATTTTAAAACAATGGATAAAAAAAATATCAATAAAGATTTTAGCAATGATGATAAAAAGTTCATGAGGACTGCGTTGCGCCTTGCTTCAAGAGCTGCAGGAATGACAAGCCCAAACCCAATGGTCGGAGCTGTTATAGTGAGAGATGGAAAAATAATATCGTCGGGCTATCATAAAAAAGCAGGTCTTGCTCATGCTGAAGTGGAAGCGATAAATCTGTGCAGAGAAAGAGAGCTGCTAAAGGGCGCAAAAATGTATGTTACGCTTGAGCCCTGCTCTTTTTATGGAAAGACGCCTCCATGCACAAAAGCCATAATTGAGAGTAAAATTAAAGAAGTGATAATAGCAGTAAAAGACCCAAATCCAAAAGTTTCAGGAAATGGCATAGCAGAGCTTCAAAAAAACGGTATAAATACCAGAACAGGTCTTTATGAAAAACATGCAAAACTTTTAAACGAGATATTTTTTAAACATATCTCAAAACGAATGCCTTTTTTAACTGCCAAAATAGCGGCCAGCATTGATGGCAAAACTGCTGCTGGAAACGGGCATTCAAAATGGATAACAGGGGTGCAATCAAGAAAAATGGTGCAAAAATTAAGATATGAACATGACTGTGTTTTAACAGGCATAAATACCATTGTGGCAGATAATCCCCTTCTTTATCCCAGGGATATTTTAACTGAAAAACCAAAGATGCTTTGTGGAAAAAGATTTTATCGCGTTATACTTGATTCCGGCCTTAAGATTAGTAAATATTCCAGGATTGTACAAACAGCCGCTACAGTAAATACTATTATTTTTACTTCAGAAACAAATAAAAAAACAACCGCCTTTAAAGGTAAAATAAAATTTCTTGAAAATCAAGGAATTATAATAAAAACGGCTCCTGCAGGCCTTGATTTGGAATACATTTTAAAATCACTTTATGATGATTACACAATAACGTCAGTTATGCTGGAGGCTGGCCGTAACCTGCTAACATCATTTTTAAAAAATAATCTTATAGATAAGTACTTTATATTCATGGCGCCGAAAATAATAGGCGGCAGCGGCAGCTATGGAATGTTTTCTGAACTGAATATAAAAAATGTAAATCATACTTACAGGCTTAATATATATGATGTAAAAAAAACAGGCGATGATTTATTAATTACAGCTTACCCTGAAGGTCATAAATTATAAATAGTGCAGGGAGTTTAAAAAATATGTTTACAGGAATAGTAAAAGAAGTCGGAAAAATAAAAAACATAATTGAAGGCAATAAAAGCAAAATCCTTGAGATAAAATGCAGGGAGATAATGCCCGGTTTAAATATAGGTGACTCTGTTGCCGTAAATGGCTGTTGCCTTACTGCAAGGGATATCAGGCCTGACAGTTTCATTGCAGACCTGTCTGAAGTTACAGTATCCACAACAACCTTTAAGTTTGCAAAGTCCGGGGATGCCGTAAATCTTGAGGAGGCGCTTAAGGCCTCTGACAGGTTTGGCGGCCATTTTGTCTCAGGCCATATTGACGGTATTACTGAAATAACAGGTATTTTAAGATCGGGAGACGATTACATGCTCAAGTTCAGGGCTCCTGAAGAGTTGCAAATTTATATTGCCGCAAAGGGTTCTGTCTGTATCGACGGCATAAGCCTTACAATTGCCCAAACCAAAAAAAATGATTTTACCGTATCGATAATACCGCACACTTATGAATTCACCACTTTAAAATTTAAAAAAGCCGGGGACTCTGTAAATATTGAGGTCGATCTTCTTGCCAGATATATTTTTAACATATTAAAGCTTAAAGATATTGGAAATATTAAAAAAGACCAGTCTTTAACAGAAATGGAAGAATTAAATAAAAGAGATGAAAAATTTAAGGAGAAATTGATGAAATATGGTTTCTGCAAATAATAATTCAGGCATTGGCAATGAAATAAAATTTTTTTACAGCATTGAGGAAACTACAGAAGATATAAAAAACGGTAATATTGCCATAATCGTTGACGACAGGTCAAGTGATAATGAAGGAGTACTGTTTCAGGCAGCAGAAAAAGTCGATGTAGGCTCGATGAATTTTTTTATGAATCACGGAAAAAGCCTCGTTTATCTTCCTGCCCTGCAAAAGCGCTTAAAAGAGCTTGAAATACCTGTATTTGAAAGAAAAACAAATGAACAGGCAAAAAAATGCGATGATGAATTTCATGAAACTGCAGCTGGCCCTTTGCCTGCAATGTCTATAGATTATGTCCAGCGCAGAGGAAGCGGCGCATCAGCTGCAGACAGGGCACTTACAGTTAAGGAATTTATAAATAAAAAATCAAAACCATCACACTTTATAATGCCCGGTCATATATTTCCTTTAAGCTATCATGAAGGAGGTGTTCTTGCAAGGGCCGGCCATACTGAAGCGGCAGTTGATCTTGCAAAAATTGCGGGGCTGTATCCTGCCGGAATTATCAGTGAAATAATAAAAGAAGATGGTGAAGTAGCAAAGCTTACAGATCTGATTGAAATCTCAAAAAAATACGGCCTTAAAATAATAACCATTGAAGAACTTATAAGATACAGGAAAAGAAAAGAAAAGCTAATTGAGAGAGTTTCCGAAATAAATCTTCCAACAAAATGGGGAAGTTTCCGCACAGTCACCTACAGATCGACTATCAATCCTGAAACCCATATTGCATTCGTAAAGGGTGATGTGGCAAATAAAAGCAATGTTCCAGTACGCGTACATTCACAATGCCTGACAGGGGACACCTTTGGCTCACAGAGATGTGACTGTGGAGAACAGCTGGATGCAGCCTTCAAATATATAAATAAAACAGGTTATGGTGTCCTTTTATATATGGCTCAGGAAGGCAGAGGCATCGGCCTTTGCAACAAGATGAAAGCGTATGAACTCCAGGACAGGGGTCTTGATACTGTAGAGGCAAACCTTGAGCTTGGTTTTGAAGCAGATATGCGCGATTATGGCATAGGCGCCCAGATACTTGCAGACCTTGGTCTTTCAACCATTCAGCTTATGACCAATAATCCCAGGAAAATCGTCGGCCTTAAGGGCTATGGAATAAGCATCACAAAAATAATTCCAATAATAATTACGCCCAATAAAAATAATTTAAGATATTTAAGTACCAAAAAATCAAAATTAAATCATATGCTTGATTAATAATTTAAATAAACAGGGGAGGAAAAAAATGAAAAACTTTGAGGGAAAACTTGATGCAAAAGGCATGAAGTTCGGTATAGTTGTAAGCAGGTATAATGAACTTCTGACAAATAAGCTTCTGGAGGGAGCAATAGACTGCCTCGAAAGGCACAATTGCGGTGGCGACAGTATAAGTACAGCATGGGTCCCCGGCGCATTTGAAATACCGGTAACTGCAAAAATAATGGCTGAATCAGGTAATTTTGATGCTGTCATATGTCTTGGAGCTGTACTTAAAGGTGACACATCTCACAATACTTATATTGCAAATGAAGTTGTAAAGGGGATTTCACAGATAAGTCTTGGAAATAATTTTCCTGTAATATTTGGAGTAATAACACCGGATACTCTTGAACAGGCAATAGAGCGGGCAGGCACAAGACTTGGCAATGCCGGGTGGGCTGCAGCACTTAATGCAATAGAAATGGTTAGCCTGTTTAAGTCTTTAAAAAATACCTGATATTAAAATTCGGAAAAACTATTAAACTTTCTTAAAATCTTTCAGAATATTAAGTATATTTGCCGCCATGCTACAATAGGCGATTTTGTATTGATGAGGTTACACCAGGATAAATTAATTATTAATATTCTATCCTGTTTTTGCCTTTTTCTTTGGCCAGATATAAAAGGTCGTCTGCTTTTTTTATCAGGTCAGAAATATCCTCATTTGTTTTCTCGCATACACCGCCGCTGACAGTTACATTAAGGTCTTTCTTTTCCCATTTTATTTTTTCGACACCGTCAACAATTCTTTTTGCTGACTTTACAGCACCTTTTAAATCAGTGAGGACAAACAATACAAGAAACTCTTCGCCGCCATATCTTCCCACCATATCAGTTTTCCTGAGTGTGCTTTCTATAAAACTTGCTACTTTCACAAGAACTTCGTCACCAAACAGGTGTCCGTATTTATCATTGACTCTCTTAAAATTATCTATATCAAATATTGCTATTGATAAAGGCTGTCTGTATCTTTTATTTTCATCAACAAGCCTGGCAAGGGTGTCTATTATATAACGGTGGTTAAAAAGGCCTGTGAGCCCGTCTGTGATTGACAGTTTTTCCAGAATCTCATTTTTTTGCTGCAGCAAATCCCTGCTTATTTTCAGTTCAATATGTGTCCTGACTCGTGCTTTAAGTTCATAACTGTTAAACGGTTTTGTGATATAATCAACTGCTCCAACCTTAAATCCTTTAATAATATCTTCATTATCAATTTTTGCTGTCAAAAATATCAGGGGTATTGCGCTGGTCTCCGGAATATTTTTAAGTTTTTTGCAGGTTTCATACCCATCCATGCCCGGCATCATAATATCCATTAATATTAGGTCAGGTCTTATGTCATTAGCAACAGCTATAGCCTGGCGGCCATTTGTTGCGACAGCTATTTTATAATTTTCCGTTTTTAAAACATTTCCAAGTACATGGAGATTTTCCACAGTATCATCAACTATTAAAATAAGCGGCTGCTTTTTATATATTTCATTTTCTTCCATTTTAAATTATTCCTTTTATGAACTTTTTATTTTACCTGCTATATCTTCAAATTCATCAAGAGTTGAAGACAGGTTTTCCAGGTCGAAGTTACCTGCCTGGCTGGAAAGTTTTTTGCCCCACTGATAAATCAAACTTATATTGTGCTCCCTGGCAAATGCAGTGATTTTTTCAGCAAATTCTTCAATATCATTTATAATAAATTCCCTTTTTACTTTTAAATACTGATTATAAAATCCATTTTCCAGCATATTTTTTATTTCAGGTGATAATTCCATGCTTTTTTTATCTTTTTTTATGCCCGTGACAGTTTTTGGAATGCCGGAGCTGTCAATTGTTTTTGAATCATATTTTGTCTCGAAATGCAAATATTTTTTAATTTCAGAAATCAGCTCATGTCTTCTGACAGGTTTTCTTATATATCCGTCGCTTTTTATTTTTTTAATATCTTCTTCCGTTGATTTCATTGCTGATGCAGTAAGAACAATTACAGGGATATTTTTCAATCTGCTGTCATTTTTTAATACCTTTATTGCCTCATAACCATCCATCACAGGCATTCTCAGGTCCATAAGTATAATATCCGGTTTTTTACTTTTTGCCATGTTTACCGCTTCTTTGCCATTAACAGCTTCAATTACACGTAATCCATAAAGTGTCAGTATTTCGTGAATAAGCAGCCTGTTCGATTCAATATCATCAACAACCAGTACCTTCTGGTTGCAGAATTTAATATCTGAATTTAAAATCTTTTCCTCTTCAATTCCGGATTCAACAGATGCAACCGAAACTTCCTTCATCTTAACTGCAAAAGTGCTTCCTTTGCCGACAATACTGTCTAAAGATATTTCCCCGTTCATCATCTCAACAAGTCTTTTTGTTATTGCAAGACCAAGACCTGTTCCCCCGTACTTTTTTATACTCAAATTGCTGCTTTGCTTAAAAGCGTCAAAAATTATTTTTTTATCTTCCTGAGATACTCCGATTCCTGTATCTTTTACTGAAAATATCAGGTCGATTTTGCTCCTGTCTGGATAAAAAATTCCTTTTACCTTAAGCTCTATATAACCTTCATCAGTAAACTTGACTGCATTTCCGACTAAATTAAATAATATCTGCCTCATCCTGACTTCATCAAGAAGAAGTGACTTCGGCAGTTTTTCATCAATATCTGTCAACAGCTTTAAGCCCTTATCCTTGATTTTTACTGAAAATATCCTGGCAATGTCGCTGAAAAGTTCATGGGGATCAACTGGCCTGTACTGGAAATCTATTTTACCTGCTTCAATTTTTGAAAGGTCAAGAATATCATTAATAAGCGCAAGAAGTGTATTACCGCTTGTTATTATGGTGTCTATATATTTTTTATATTTTTGTTCTTTTAATTCTTCACCTAATATTTCTGAAAATCCAAGTATTGCATTCATAGGAGTGCGTATTTCATGGCTCATATTTGCAAGAAACTGGCTTTTTGCAATACTTGCAGATTCGGCAGCTTTTTTGGCAACAATCAATTCTTCTGCCGCGCTTTTTTTTGCCGTTACATCGCGTGCTATGCCAAGAACATAGGTGACATTATTTATTTTGACCGGATGCGTGCTTATTTCTACAAAAACTTTTCTGCCGTCTTTTCTTATCAGTGTAAATTCATCAGGACCCGTTGGTTTGCCTGCAAGGTTTTTTGCAAGCAGTTTACTTGCCTTAAATATTTCTTTTTTTGGAAGTATTGAAAGCTTTAAAAAACTTTTACCCAGCATTTCAGACCTGCTGTAGCCTACAATTTCTTCAGCTGCCTTGTTTGCATCGATAAAAATTCCTTTGAGGTCACTGATATAATAGCCGTCAGGCGCATAGTCAAAAAGAACTTCCAGAAATTCGAGTGATCTTTTAATTTTATTTTCTCCCTTCCATTAAATATTTCAGTTTTTGCCCTTTTTGCTTATTCTTTAATTATTTATCGGCATTATTTATTCATTTCTGTAATTTTTTATTAATATAAAGAAATATTTATTTCATACAGCAGTACCAAATAAATTAATTGTTTTTTATAAAGTATTATATCTTAAAGGGGATAATAATTGTTTTTAATACACTATGGTTCAATATATGATTTTTATTCTCTTACCTTCTGACACAGATTCATAACACGCATCAACAATTGCCATGGTTTTTAAGTTATCTTCGCCGCTTATCTCAGGTTCCGTGCCATCTTCAACTGCTCTTAAAAGCTGTGCCATTGTCCCTGAAAAGGCATCAGGAAACCACACTTCTTTCCATCTTGGCTTAAACCACGTTCCCTTGCTCTTATTGGTAAAAAAATCAATGGTGGAAGGAACGGGGGCGGGATAAAATGGCCAGCCGATTGTACCCTTTGCCATACCCATTGTGCCCTCTACCCTCCATTTAATATATGTATCTCTTGCCGGATCATCTGCTTTGCCCTGCCATGCCCAGGTATCATCAATGCTCATTGCCCTTAACCCACTATTATATTCAAGTATATAAATTGCTATACCATCAGTGTGTTTGAATCCGGTTCTTGGATCCGTCCTGGTCGAAGCCACTACTCCTGAAGGTTCCCCAAACAGGTACCTGAAAGCATCGATGTGGTGTACGCTCATATTCAGAATAGTTAACCGGTCATAATCTTTTAGATAATCCTGCCAGAACGGGGTAGCCCGCATTTCAATGGTTGCAATTATGGGCTCACCAAGAAGGCCTTTTTCAAGCAAAGTCTTTAATGCCCTGATTGACTGATCATAACGCATATTCTGATTCACACCCAAAGTAACTTTATTTTCTTTGCAGGTTTTAACTATATGCAATGCCTGCTGGTGATTTATTGCAAGAGGTTTCTGAGCCAGGATACCTTTTATATGACTTTTTTGTAAACATGCCTGTTTTATAATATCCGGTTGTATGTGGGGTGGAACTGCAATATCCAGTATTTCAATATCAGGGTCTTTTATAAGTTCTTCCCACGTGCCATAGACACGGGGGATTTTATTTAGCATTGCAGCTTCTTCGGCTTTTTTTATTGACCTGCTAGCAATTGCCACAGGATTAAATCCTGCATTCCTGTAAGCAACAAGCTGTATATCTTTCATTATAAAACCTGCCCCGATACAGCCTATCCTGTAGTCCATTCTTACAGGCATCTGAGAAGTGATTTTAAGGTCCAGGTTTAAATTTATTTCCATTTTTGCAAAAATTCAGGGTTCAATTTATTTTTATACTTAATATCTGCTAGTCTTTATCCGGCATATCAGGGTTGCAGTCGGGACCGAAATGTTTAAGCAAAACCAGGTTTTCCTGCCCTGTGTTTTTTATATTAACACCTTTTGTTGCTGTCGGATAGGGCACAAAGAATTCGTCTCTTGTAATATCGCCAAACCTTATCATATTGGGGCTTTCAAAGTCAATATCGTTTATCTTTCCATGTCCCTGCAGTGTGATAAAACCATATGCACCGGTATCTTTTATTAAGACTTTTTTACCTGAGAAAACAGTTAGCTCTTTGGCACTGAAAACTTCTTTTCCATGAACTTTTCCGTATACCACCCAGCGCTCGATATATCCTTTGTTTTTTGTATCGCCTATTTGTAAAGGTTTTAAGAAAAATTTCTCTTTAAAGAACGGGGTTACATTTAAATCCCAGTCGATTATATCCATTATATAATCAATATCATTTTTATATTTACCAGGCACATCTTTTACTAAAAGTGAGCGTTCTATGACCTTATTTGCAGCAAGGCTCTGATACATGCCGTAAACATCTGATGCCCACTGGGGCTCATATGAGCAAAGTGAGCCTGGAGCGTGAAGTATGCCCGGAGGAACCAGCCAGCCTGTTTCGACTTCGAGCCTGTATGCTTTGGATAGATTTGTTATCTTATTGTCGCCCTTTTCAAAATCCTTTAAGCAATGGATCACTTCTTCCCTGGTGGTCCCTGGCTCAAGACCGAAAAATGTATAAGGAAAGTTATTTTCAGCATAATTTACCTGGGGTGGGAAGTAATATGCTTCAGGTTTTCCTTCCATCCCCACATTTTTTGCATGTGCCTCTCCCAGGTGTATGTGATGAGGCAGGGCATCCATATTATCAAAGAATTTGGAAAATACTTTTAGCCCACCCCACCTATTCATTACTTTATCTCCAAGTATATCTGTGCCAGCCTCTGCAATTATATCCTTTAAAAGCATCTTCCGGCCGCCTGCATAAACATAGCTGAGCCCTTCGTCTGGTGGAGTGCCTGGACCATTGTCTGCCGGGCAAGTTGATGAGAACCACCTCTCGTCGATTCCTCCCCTTTTTGCACCCAGGGCATACAAATCATCGACATGCAGTTTAAGTCTTCTGCCAGGTATACAAAATGCCCTTGGCACCCAGGCAGGAAGAAGCTGTAGCAAGCCATTTGTTGAATCAAGCGCCATTGAAGTAAAATCTTTAACATTATTCATTTTATCCTCCTCATTTATATACCCTTTTACATTTCCTGCCTGACTATTTTTAGCCAGTTTTCCAGATGGCCAGGATTATTTGTTTGTATATGGTTATTCTATATCAAAAGTTCAATTACACATCCTTCTGTAGCATAAAAAAAGTTCCTGATATTGTTTCGAATCTAATCTTCATTGATGCC
>JAFGMJ010000080.1 GCA_016927635.1 Actinomycetota bacterium | reverse complement strand
TGCTATCTATAATTATTGCATCCTTTGGTACAATGAGCGGACTATCTTTTCTTGAACTGTCAATATGGTCCCTGCTTTCTATTTCTTTTTTTATGTCTATCTTATCGGCAGACAGCCCTTTTTCATTATTCTGTTTTTCTCTTCTTTTAATTCTTTCATCAAGGTCTGCTGTAAGGTATATTTTCAGCACAGCATTTGGAAACACTACACTTCCCGTGTCCCTGCCTTCAAGAACTGAAGGATTTTTACCGGCAATATCCCTCTGTATTTTTACAAGATGCTTTCTTACATCCGGAAGTTTTGAAACCACTGATACTGCTGCCCCGACTTTATCAGTCCTGATGGCTTCAGTTACATCTTTTCCGTTTAGTTTTACTTTTGTAAACTGCTGAATATCGCCAGGAACACTTTCCAGCTCAATTTGTGATTTTTTTGCAAGTTTGAGTATTGAATCAGAATCCACCAGATCTATATTATTATCAATTGCAAGAAGGGTCAATGTCCTGTAGGTCGCTCCTGTATCTACATAAGTCAGGCCAAGTTCTTTTGCAAGCAGCTTTGCAATTGTACTTTTTCCGCTGCCTGCTGGGCCATCAATGGTAATTACATTGTCTTTAGCAATATTGTTCATTGTTATTTGCTTATCTTTGATTTTTTTCTCCAATATTTTAATGATTTTCAATTGCTTTTTTTAGCAAATACTTAAATTCCGGAAAAGATGTATCGATGCATTCAGAATCCTCTATATTGAATTCTTCATCAGCCTTAAGTCCAAGCACTGCCAGGGACATGGCTATTCTATGATCACTAAAAGACTGATATGTACCGCCGGATATTTTTAAATCTCTTTTACCCCTGATTAAAAAGCCGTCATCTTTTTCAACAATATCTGCTCCAGCTTTTTTAAACTGGGAAGCTATTACCGATATTCTGTCACTTTCCTTAAACCGCAATTCCTGCGCACCCGTGATTTCAGTTATGCCTTCAGCAAAAGAAGCAGCTACGCATAAAACAGGGATTTCATCAATTATATTTGGTATGATTTCTGTTCCAATGCTTACAGCTTCAAGGCTGCTTGTCCAGGCTTCTATATCAGCAACCTCTTCATTGTTTAAAATCCTCTGGTTCTTAACCTTGATTTCTGCCCCCATTTTTTTCAGCACATCAATATAACTTGCTCTTGTGGGATTAAAGCCTGCATTCTTTATTTTTATATGTGAATCTCTAAGGATAAGACTTGCAACAATAAAATATGCTGCTGATGATATATCGCACGGTACGTATATGTTGCGCCCCTGTAATTTACTTCCAGGATATATTATAGTATGCCTGCCGTCATATTTTATATCTGCACCAAAATATTCAAGCATTTTTTCAGTATGGTCGCGGGAAATTTCAGGCTGTATTATCTCAGTTGGAGAATCTGCAAAAAGCCCGGCAAATATCAAGGCTGATTTAACCTGGGCGCTTGAAATATCCGATTTGAAAACTATTCCATTTAAAGAATTGTTGCCTTTTATGACCAGTGGAGCCTTTGTATTGTTGCATCTGCCCATTATATTTGCGCCCATTCTGGCCAGGGGTTCTATTATTCTGGCCATAGGCCTTTTATTTACAGACCTGTCTCCAGATAAAACTGAAAAAAATCCTGCTGCGCTTAATACGCCACACATAAGCCTTATAGTAGTGCCTGAGTTTCCAACATACAGTATATCATCCGGCTCATTAAATCCTTCCAGGCCATTGCCATGTACTATTAAACTGCTTTGAATCTTTTCAATTTTTACACCAAGTTTTTTTAAGACTTCAAGAGTATTTATACAGTCTTCTGAAAAAAGATAATTATTTATAATAACAGTTTCCTTTGTAAGTGAAGCAATTATTGCGCTTCTGTGAGATATGGACTTATCTCCTGGTACAGGTATTTCCCCGTTTATACTGCAAGCCTTATATATTTGCATTTAATCACCAAGCACTTTTCTTATTCTTGCCTCAAAGCCTTTTTCCTCAACTGCTTTTTTTGCAATCTCACCGGCATTTTCACCCTGAACCAGTATTTTTAATATCCCCCCTCCAACAAATTCAGTTGAATGGAATATTGAAATATCCTCAATATTTATACTCCTGGAACTTATAGCCAGTGTGATATCTGATAGCACTCCTCTTTTATCCGGAATAGCAATCATCAGTTCATAAAGATTTGAAATATCCTTTTCAACATATTTTGGAATATTAAGCCTTGCCTCTTTTGCTATATTATAGTGGTTTTTTATAAATTCCGAATCCCCTTTTTCAAGGCTTTCCTTAAATATATTTAAAAAAGCTATGTATTTATTTATTGATTTTATAATTTCATTTCTATTCTCAAGCGTAATGTCAAGCCACATCTTTGGATTGGATGCAGCTATCCTGGTCATATCCCTGAATCCGCCTGCACATAATTTAAACAGATTTTTCAGTTCAGTTTGTTCATTTCCAACAAGTGCAACAAGATTTGTGGAAAGAATATGCGGAAGATGGCTGATAAGAGAAACTATTTCATCATGTTCCCTGGGAGATATGGATATGACTTTAGAGCCTATACCTGAAAGTAGGGCGTGAAGTGAAACAAGGGACTCTGTTTTAGTATTATCCGTTGGGGTAAGTATGTAAAATGCGTTTTTAAAAAGATCTGCCCTTGCAGAAAGCACACCCTCGTTCTCAGAGCCAGCCATTGGATGCCCTCCTATAAATATTGCATCAGGAGGTAGTATTTTATTTACTTCATTTACTATTTTTTCTTTTGCGCTGCCGACATCTGTAATTATTGCGCCTTTTTTAATATATCCTTTTATTGATTTGATTACATCCAGTATCATTGAAATTGGAGTGGCAATTATTACAAGGTCAGCTTCCCTTACCGCTTCAGCATAATTACTTGCTACCCTGTCAATTATATTCCTGTATTTAGCGATGCTCAAAGCATCTGATATTATGTCATATCCTGTCACAGAAATATCTTCTGATAATTCTTTTAATGAAAGAGCAAGAGAACCGCCTATAAGCCCGAGGCCTATAACTGTGATTTTTTTAATGTTTTTCATGATAAGCCTGTCATCTGTTTTTATATATAGCCATAACATTTTACTATAATAAGCGTACTTTTTTTATAAAAATTTAAAAAATCTTATTAAGAGCTTTCTTTATATTAACTAATTAAGCTTAAGATTGGTTTATACACAAAGAATAAAAAGATTTTTACAGGGGTATTTTTTAAATAATACAAAAAATTTTTTAAGTTGCTCTTGACATGGTTATTCATTTCTGATATATTAAAACTACCTTAAAAAAGGAGGCAACTTTCAATATCAATTGAAATAAACAGACGAAAGAAAGTTCAAAGTAAATTGATTTATTGGAAAGATCCTGAGGAAAGTTTTAAGGTAAACCCCGAGAGGTTGTTAGCCTAAAGCGCAAGCCAAGGTAAAAGATCACTCGGGGTATTTTTTTTAAATTAATTTTAAAATTAAACATTTATAATATTAAAGCATTTAACTTACCTGTTTTAAAATTCTTTTTATAACAATATAAAATCAATAAGCCAGTTTATTTTCTCTTTTATATTTTTTAACCATCAATACAGTAAAAATAATACTGATAGAGGAAAAAACAAATATTGCTATTTCTGATAATAATATGCCTGCAGAATAATTCAGGTAAACGGCTATAAAATCTACAGCCGTATGATAAATCACAGCTAAAATTA
>JAFGMJ010000079.1 GCA_016927635.1 Actinomycetota bacterium | reverse complement strand
GCTGCAGGAGAGGGTTTATAATGTCTTTAATTATATAAATAAATATGGCCCAGGTTTTATTGAAGAGATTATTGTTTCAACAGATATAAGGGCATATTTCCACAGGTTCATGATTATCAGTAGCAGCAGATAAATATTATAAATTATATGTGCTGAAGGGTAAATAAGAAAAATTTAATATATAATTACAATAATAGCAAAATTTTTTATGAAAGGTACAGATGCATTTAGACGTACTTGCCTTCGGTCCTCATTCTGATGATGTGGAGCTTGGGTGCGGTGGCCTTCTGCTTAAGTTAAAAGACCTGGGTTATACCACCGGTGCGATAGACCTTACAGAGGCTGAGCTATCAACGAATGGAGATGTCAGTAAAAGGCGGCTGGAAACTGAAAAAGCTTCAAGCATACTGGGCCTGGATTTTCGGCAAAATCTGGGTCTCGGAGACTGCAGAATTAAAAATGATGATGAAAGCAGGCTAAAAGTCATAGAAGTAATCAGGCAATACAGACCGGAGTTGGCAATAATACCTTTCAGCCGGGACCGGCACCCCGATCATGAAAATTCACATAAACTTTTAAAGGATGCGATTTTTATCGCAGGCCTGGAAAAATTCATTACTTCATATGGTTTCCACAGGCCGGCCACAGTGCTTTGCTATATGCTTAATTACCAGTTTGAACCAAGTTTTATAGTGGATATATCGGCATATCATGAAAAGAAGATGGAGGCCTGCAAAGTTTACAGCTCGCAATTTTACAGCAAAGAAGAAAACAGCAGGTCAACATATATAAACTCAAGATTCTTTCGTGAAATGATGGCCGTAAGGGATAAATTCTACGGATTAAAAATAAAAACTGATTACGGAGAACCCTACTTTTTGGACGAATCGATTAAAATTGATGACCCCATAAGTTTTTTTAAATATTTGCATTAACATTTCGAATGGATTATTTCTGAAAGATCGGGCATTTATGAAAATAGGCATTAATTGCTATCCAACATTTGGAGGAAGCGGAGCTGTTGCAGCAGAGCTCGGTATAGAGCTTGCAAGACTTGGGCATTGCGTACATTTTATCAGTTATGGCCTGCCTTTCAGGCTAAGCGATTATTCAAAAAATATATCTTTTCATGAAGTCGAAGTTATGTCTTATCCATTGTTCAGGTATCCTCCATACACGCTTTCCCTTAGTGTCAAGATGTCTGAGGTAATTGAATCTGAAAAACTTGATATACTGCATGTACACTATGCAATGCCACATGCAACTTCTGCATACCTCGCCCAGCAGATAGTAGGGCAGGATAAAATAAAGTTTATAACTACATTGCACGGCACAGATATAACTTTTGTAGGAAACCATCATTCATTCTATAAAATCACCAAATTCAGCATAGAAAACAGCAATGGCGTAACGTGCGTGAGCAATTTTCTTAAAAAATCTACAGCCGAAACTTTCTCCATAAAAGAAGACAGGATGAGAGTAATTTATAATTTTGTAGATACAGATAAATACAAAAAAACCCATGAATCGATTGACCGTGAAAAGGAAAAAATGAATGAATTTTTGGGGAAAAGATTTCTTGGAAAAGACGATCTTGTAATTAGCCATATCTCAAATTTCAGGCCGGTAAAAAAAATACAGAATATAATAAAAGCATTCTGTAAAATCAGCCAAAATGTAAGCGCCAGGCTTATTTTTGTAGGAGACGGACCAGACGTTTCACTGGCAAAAATGATGCTTGAAAAGCTTAAACTGTCAGATAAAGTATGTTTTACGGGCCTTCAGGAAGACATTGTCCCCGTGCTAAATATCAGTGATCTTTATATGCTGCCTTCAAAAAACGAAAGTTTCGGGCTTTCTGCCCTTGAAGCATTAAGCTGCTCCGTACCGGTTGTCGGCACAAAAAATGGCGGCCTGCCCGAGGTAGTATCTGATGGAGAATGCGGATTTCTTGTAGACCCTGATAATATTGAAGCAATATCAGATGCAGCTATTAAAATCCTGTCTGATTCAAAGCTTAAATCAAATATGAGCGAAGCTGCAAGAGAAAGGGCCCTTCTGTTTGACAGGGAAAAAATTATACCGCAATATCTAAATTATTACAATGAAGTTTTAAATTATGTATAAAATTTTATATTAAATTTTTTTATTGACTATACAGATATATAAAATATAATTTATATTAAAATTATTCAAAAAAGACCTTAATTATGGTTTTTATAAATGAAATCAAATAAATTAAAAATCCGTTATATTTGGATATTATAAAATAATTAATAAGGGAAGGGACGCAATGAATAAAAAGGTATTAAAAATACTCGGTTTTTTTCTTGTTTTTACCCTGTTGTCTGTTTTAAGCTTAACAGGATGTTTTTCAAAAGCAATAGAGCGTGCAGCGGAATCCATGATTGCAGAATCAATGGCAGAAGAGAGTGCTGCACTACCTGCAGAGACTTCATCTTCAGTCCAGGAAACATCTGCCGTGCCTGCTGAAACAGCAGCCCAGTATGAGCTGACAGGCAAAGACCTTATAATCCTTGCCCAGCCTGCTGTATGTTTCGTAGTCTGTTATTATTCTGCATACGTATATGACCCGAACCAGAATGATTATTTTGGTCCTTATTATTCTTATATTTATTACGGCACAGGTTTTTGTATAAATCCCAATACTGGCCATATAATGACTGCTGGGCATGTGGTCGATATTCCTGAAGTAGAGGTCAAGTGGAAAATACTTGAGGATCATGTATGGGAAGTTTATGGCGAGGATGAGTATTACAGCCTTACAAATGAGGACTGGAACTGGATATATAATAATTATAAAGTCGTTGGCGAGACAAGCGATACCTATATGGACCATGAAGTATGGGTGCAGTTCAACACTGCCACCTCCGGCCTTGCTGACAGCGCCAATGCCCAGTACATGAGGGCAGAAATCATTGATTCCAGTCCATCAGAGCAGAGGGATATCGCGCTTATAAGAATACAGTCTATTTCCGGTGGTGCCCTTTCAAGCGTTTTGGTTGCAGATTCATCAATGATGGAAATACAGGATGATGTTACTATCATAGGATATCCAGGAACATCTGATATGGGGCAGGATAATATACTTAACCCTACTGTAACTACAGGAAGGGTAAGCGGAAAAATTATGCTTGGGGGCACTGAGGTGCTCCAGATACAGGGAGATGCAAGATCAGGAAACAGCGGCGGCCCTGTGCTTAATCCAAACGGCATGGTCATTGGAATGCTTACCATGGGAACTGATGAGACAAATAATTATCTCAGGCCATCAAGTGATTTGAAATTGATGATTAATAAAAACGGTGTTGAAAATACTC
>JAFGMJ010000078.1 GCA_016927635.1 Actinomycetota bacterium | reverse complement strand
TAAAAATAAATAAGCTTGCTGCAGGCCTTGATGCAGTTATCCTTGCCAAGCTTGAATCGTTTAACCCACTTTCATCCGTAAAGGACCGCATAGGCATTGCAATGCTTGAAGCTGCTGAGAATAACAAACAGATTACAAAAGATTCGGTTATAATCGAACCCACAAGCGGAAATACCGGTATAGCGCTTGCCTTTGCATGCGCCGCAAAAGGGTATAGGCTTATACTTACAATGCCGGATACTATGAGTGTTGAAAGAAGACAACTGCTCAGGATACTTGGAGCAGAAGTTGTATTGACTGCGGGTTCCGAAGGGATGAAAGGCGCAGTAAATAAAGCATATGAACTTGCAAAAAAGATGAAAAACAGTTTTGTTCCCCAGCAATTTACAAATCCTGCAAACCCCGGCATCCACAGATTGACAACTGCTTTAGAAATAATTGATGATACAGAAGGCAGAGTGGATATTTTTATAGCAGGCGTGGGCACAGGCGGCACCATTACCGGTGTAGGGGAAGTTTTAAAACAAAGGATACCAGGTATAGAAATAATAGCAGTGGAACCTTATGATTCTGCAGTATTGTCAGGATATAAACCCGGACCTCATAAGATACAGGGCATAGGGGCAGGGTTTATACCTGAAGTGCTAAACACAGCAATAATTGACGAGGTAATTAAAGTTAAAAACCAGGATGCTGCAGATATTGCAAGAGAACTTGCAAAAAAGGAAGGCATACTTGCAGGCATATCCTGCGGCGCTGCAATGTGGGCAGCTCTTAAGGTAGCAGCAAGGCCTGATAATGCCGGCAAAACAATTGTCGCAATAATGCCGGACAGCGGGGAGAGATATCTTTCAACCTGGCTTTTTGAACAGTGATTTAAAACCGGAATACTTTAATTTTTTTAGGTATCATGACCGCATAAATATTATATATTTATGAAAATATTTAAATCTGGAGAAATAATGGAGTACAGAAATATAGGCTCAACCAAAATAAAGGCATCGCTTCTGGGTTTTGGAGCAATGCGCCTACCGGCAGATAAAAGCGGCGGTGAAGAAGTAATCAGGCAGGAAGAGTCCATTGAGCTTATACTTAAAGGATTTGAAAAGGGCATAAACATAATTGACACGGCATACCCTTATTGTAATAAACAAAGTGAAAAAATTGTCGGACAAGCCATTAAAATATGGAAAAAAAATAATAAAAACTCAAAAGTATACCTTTGCACAAAATTTCCGACCTGGATGGCAAAAGCAAGAGGCGATTACCGCAGATATCTTGAAGAACAGCTCAAAATACTTGATGTTGATTATATTGACTTTTACCATTTCCACACATTAAACGATGAGTTATTTGAAGAAAAAATATTGAAGTACAATTTTATAACTGAAGCGCAAAATGCCAAAAAGGAAGGTCTGATAAAGCATATATGTTTTTCATTTCATGACACACCTTTTGTCATGAAAAAAATTATCGATACAGGCGTGTTTGAGGCAGTGCTTTGCCAGTATAATATACTGGACAGGACAAATGAGGAGGCTATAAGCTATGCCAGGCAAAAAGGCCTGGGGGTTTTTATAATGGGTCCTCTTGCAGGAGGAAGGGTTGCAGACCTTGGTCTGCCGGAAATTGAAAGCGTTGCGTTAAAATTTATATTTTCAAATCCTGATATCACAACTGTTTTTTCAGGTATGCAGAAAATACAGGATGTGATTGAAAACTCCAGAATTGCCAGCCAATCATTCTTTTTCTCAAAAAAAGAGGAAGAAACGCTACAAAAAGTTTTTAAAGATAAAAAAATAGATGATCTTATTGCATGCAATAACTGCAAATACTGTCTGCCATGTCCAAACAATGTCGCTATTCCAAAAATACTGAAAATATACAATTATTATAAATTTACAGGCATTGAAAGAAATAGTGCATGGCAGTATAAAAATATCGGCCTGGATAACCTCCAAGAGAAGGCTGATATGTGCACAGAGTGCGGGGAATGTGAAAAAAGATGTCCTCAGGGTCTAAATATTATAGAGCTTTTAAAACAGGCCCACAAGCTTTTGTCCAAATAATCATGCTTTGTTTATAGCTTCCAGCGCATCCAGCACTATTTCAACCGGAGTATATATACCACCTTTTTTTATCATGAGTCCAATTACGTGGCAGCTGGAATTGAGTATCGGGCTTCCGCTTTCACCTTCCCTTGCGTCACTGTATCTTTTGATAAGATTGAGGTTTTTTTCAAGATTTCCAATCACATATTGCGGAGTCATATTTTCGCCTGGCTTTGCCGGAATAAGCCCTGTTGTGACGAGCTTTTCCTGGTAAAATATCGCATAATCTATATTGTTTTTATAATCACTTTTATAATCCAGAAGCTCAGGCTCAATCCAGGCATTACTTTTATTGGATTTGAATTTCCAGTTAGAATACTTTTCACTGTCCATTTCAATACAATGGCCAGCAGTGATTATATAAAATTTTTCATTATATATCAGTGAAAAAGCTGTAAAATCCTTGGCTTCTTTCTGCTCACCTATGTCTGCCGTTCCAAAATATACAGTTGAAAGAATCCTGTTTGTATTATTCATTAAAAGCTCTGCGCTGCTTTTCTGGACCAGTCTTTCATCAATGGATACACCCAGCTCGCTGACTGAATCCGAAAGCCTTGAAATCTCGCTTCCATAATAGTTTATTTTATCAAAGGATTTTTTAAACATTGTAAAAAGCACAGCAGAAACAGTAATGATTATCACCAAAAGGCAAAGAAACATAATGTTTGCAGTATTTTTAAAAAAATTCTTAAAGGATTTCATTTTTAAATAATATATTAAATAAACATGATATTGCAATATTTGTAAAAAATTTTCCTTGACAAAATAGTCCTACTCTATATAATAAT
>JAFGMJ010000077.1 GCA_016927635.1 Actinomycetota bacterium | reverse complement strand
TTTCTTAAAAATGACATAAACAATAAATATGATATCAGTGTAGCAATACCAAAGGGATATCTTTTTGAGGTATGTTACGAAATGCTTCAAAAAGCAGGTTATGATGTGTCCTGCCTTAAAGAGAAGTCAAGAAAATTATTTACATTTTCAGAAAAAGACAGGATAAGATATATTATATGCAGACCGATGGATGTTCCGGTATATGTCGAACAGGGCGCATGCGATACGGGCTTCTCCGGAAAAGATGTGCTTTCAGAACTTGAAAGCAATGTAGTTGAAATCATGGATCTTGAAAATGGGTATTGCAGGATAATAGTTGCAACACTTAAAGGGTGCCAGGATGAAGTAAAGAAAAAATATGAGCATTTTGGTTCAGTAAAAGTTGCGACAAAGTATCCCAATATTGCCAGGAAATATTTTGAAGGAAAAGGCATGCAGGTGGAAATTATTAAACTTTACGGGTCAATAGAGCTTGCACCTGTCCTTGGGATTGCAGATGAGATACTTGACATAACTGCAACAGGTAAAACATTGAAAGAAAATGACCTGGTGGAGATGGAAAGCGTGATGACTTCAACAATAAGGCTGATAGCAAATACGGTCAGCTACAGGCATAAATTTGCCAGTATTAATGAACTTATATTAAGACTCAGGGCGGAAAATGGAAAGAAAAACAACAATCAATCGTAAAACCGGTGAAACAGATATAATACTTGAGTTAAATATTGACGGAAGCGGTAATTCTGAAATAGATACTCCTGTGCCATTTCTCAATCATGTGCTCTCGAGTTTTGCCAGGCATGGCAGCTTTGATTTAAAAATAATTGCAAAAGGTGATGTAAAAACTGATCCGCATCATCTTATAGAAGATATCGGCATATGCCTTGGCAAAGCAATATTTGAATGCACAAAAGATAAAAAAGGAATAAAAAGGTTTGGTTTTGTCATAATCCCGATGGATGATGCCGAAGTGACTGTTTCCCTCGATCTTGGAGGCAGGACATATTTCAGATATTCTGTCGATATGCTTGCAGAAAAAATTGAAAATTTTGCAACAAATCTTGCAGAAGATTTTTTCAGGGCCCTTGCTGATAATGCCTTTATAAATCTGCATATAAACAAGAATGCCGGTATAAATTCGCATCATATAATAGAAGCGATTTTTAAGTCTTTTGGTATTGCACTGGCCAGCGCTACAGGATTCAGTGGAAGAGATTCTGTGCCTTCCACAAAAGGTTCGATATGAATAAAAACATCCTGATTTTTTTAGCTGAAGCTGCTATTAAAAATACCGGTATTTAAATTAATAGATAATCGGAAATAATTTAGAATGAATAATATGTATATTGCTATAATAGATTATAATATGGGTAATATTAAGAGTGTACAAAATGCTCTTTCAACCCAGTGCATAGATGCCAGGGTAACAAAAGATCCCGATGTTGTTAAGAATGCTTCTGCAGTGATTCTTCCAGGTGTCGGGGCATTTGGAGACGCTGTAAAAAATCTGAAATCAATGGGGCTGGATAATGCAATCAAAGAAATCATACGCATGAAAAAACCCTTTCTGGGCATATGTATAGGCCTGCAGGTACTGTTTGAATACGGTACTGAAGGCAAAAAAAGCAGTGGTCTTGGCATTTTTGGCGGTACGGTTTTTAGGTTGACCGGAAATGTCAAAATACCTCATATGGGCTGGAACAGTATAAGGATATTAAAAAAGGGCAGCCCTATTTTTAAAGGTATCAGGGATGGGGAAAGCTTTTATTTTGTCCATTCATACAGCGCCGTACCCTCAGATGCCGGTATAGTAAGCAGTATGACCGAATATGAAAATGAGATTATTTCAAGCGTGGAGCAAAACAATGTTTTTGGCCTGCAGTTTCACCCAGAAAAAAGCAGCCTGTCCGGATTAAAGATATTAAAAAATTTTGCTGATTTGGCGATTAATAAACAGGGGAGGCCATATTGATTATATACCCTGCAATAGATATCATAAATGGTGAATGTGTGCGTCTTGTCCGGGGTGATTACAGCCAGAAGAAAAAATATTCTTCTGACCCCGTCAAAGTCGCGATTGAATGGAAAAAATGCGGGGCAGAATGGCTGCATGTAGTTGATCTTGACGGAGCTAAAACCGGCGAACTGAAAAATCTTGATACTGCAGCGGATATTAAGAAAAAAACAGGTTTAAAAATCCAGTATGGCGGAGGCATAAGAGATATAGCCAGTGCCGGGAAAGTTTTAAATGCAGGAATTGATAGAATAATACTTGGTACAGGTGTACTGGAAGATGCAGGTTTTTTAAAAAATGTTTTCAATACTTATAAAAAAAGGTTTATTTTAAGTCTTGATTTTGACAGCTCCGGAAAGCTTTATAAGCATGGCTGGCAGTCGGAAACTTCATTTAACATATTTGATTACCTTTCAGAAATAAATATTGACGCAATAAAGGAAGTTATTATTACCAGCATTTCCAAAGACGGCACGTTAAACGGCCCTGATACCGGCATTATAGAAAAAATATTGAAAATAAGCAGATTTAAACTGATAATTGCAGGTGGTATTTCAAAAATTGAAGATATTATAAAATTAAAGTCAATTGAAAAATACGGCATAAGCGGGGCAATAATCGGAAAAGCGCTGTATGAAGGAAGACTGGATTTAAGAGAAGCAATAATGATAGCAGAAGGTAACCTGGATGATTTCAAAAAGGATAATACCATGCCTTGATGTGAACAAAGGCAGGGTTGTCAAAGGCGTGAGCTTTCTGAATCTTAAGGATGCCGGAGATCCGGTAGAGCTTGCAGCATTTTACGACAGGGAAGGGGCCGATGAAATTGTTTTTCTTGATATAACCGCATCTCATGAAAAAAGAAAAACAGTGGTTGAGCTTGCTTCCAGGACAGCTGAAAAGGTTTTTATACCATATACAATCGGGGGAGGAATCAACACTGTCGATGACATCAGGGATGTTCTGAAAAACGGCGCCGACAAGGTCTCCATAAATACGGCTGCAGTCATCAGCCCGGAGCTTATCAGAAAAGCTTCGGACATTTTTGGAAGCCAGTGCATTGTAATAGCAATAGATGCGAAAGCAAAAGCCGGCTCATGGGAAGTTTATACTCACGGAGGCAGGATTCCTGCGGGTATTGATGCCATAAAATGGGCAAAAAAGGCGGAAAAACTTGGCGCGGGAGAAGTTCTTCTTACAAGTATGGACAGGGACGGCACAAAAGACGGATATGATTTGGCGCTGACGAAAGCTGTAGTTGACTCGGTAAATATACCTGTGATTGCTTCCGGTGGGGCGGGAAATCTTGAGCACCTTCGGGATGTTTTTATTATTGCAAATGCAGATGCAGCGCTGGTTGCCTCCATTTTTCACTATGGGCATTACATGATAAAAGAGGCAAAAGAATACCTGATTTCACAGGGAATAGATATAAGGCCTATTCTGCAAAGTACAGATTGATGATTTTTCCATATAAATTAAATTCTTAAAATAATA
>JAFGMJ010000076.1 GCA_016927635.1 Actinomycetota bacterium | reverse complement strand
TAGAAGCAAATAAGCGGCAATATAAAAAGGAGGTGATTTATAAATAAAATTGCTGAATATTTTATTTTTTGATTTCTTTAAACAAAAAGGAGATTACTTATGTCAACAGAAACAAAATATCCTAATCTATTTAAGCCAATTCGCATAGGTTCTGTTGTGGCTAAGAATAGAATAAATTTTGAACCTACTGCCATAAGCTGCTCAAATGCAGACGGGTCTGTAAGTGAGCTTGATATAGCAGTATATTCAGAAATTGCCAAAGGCGGTTACAGCATGATTAATATCGGAGGCTGCACTCCAGATTCAAAGACGGGACGTGTTACTGTCACTGGTCTTATAATAGACGAAGACAATATGATACCGGCAATGGCAAGACTTGCAAAATCCATACAGAAATATGGCGCCCTGGCAATACCACAGATACAGCATCCCGGCAGGCAGTGCCCAATGCCAAAGGGCAGTTATTATTCTACAAATGACCAGGTTGTTAAACTTCCATGGTCAGCAGGCCATGAGATAGTATTTGCAAATGCAGAGGAAAAAGGAAAAGAAATAAAGGCTCTTACCACAGCTCAGATACTTGATCAGGTAGAGCTCTGGTCTCTTGCAGCCTGGAGATGCCAGGCAGCCGGATTTGATGCAGTTTGTCTTCACGCAGCACACGGCTATTTGATGTCAGCATTTTTAAGTCCCTATCTTAACCGAAGGATAGACCGTTTTGGCGGTAACTTTGAGAACCGCATGCGTTTTCCTCTGGCTGTAATAAAGGAAATAAAAAACAAATGCGGAAATGATTTTCCTGTTATAGTTCGTTTTTCAGCTAATGAATGGGTTCCCGAAGGAATAGATGTTGAGGAAAGCAAAAGAATTTCTGTAGCGCTTGAAGAAGGCGGAGCCGATGCTCTTGATTTAAGCCAGTGCATACAGGAAACTCCCGGCGCCGGTTTCGATCCCATGCAGTACCAGGAAGGCTGGACCCTATACTCTGCTGAGGCTGTAAAACCACTTGTGAAAATACCTGTCATTATCAGCCATGCCTTAAGGACTCCTGAATTCTGTGAAAAAATAATAGCAGACGGCAAAGCTGATATGATAGGAATGTGCCGTGGGGCCCTTGCTGATCCATACTGGCCTACAAAAGTGTTGCTGGGAAAAGAGAATAAAATACGTAAGTGCATATCATGCCTGACAGGTTGCTGGCAGGAATCGCTTATGGCGAAAAAAGATATTGCATGCGCAATTAATCCGGTCATGGGTGATCTGGACTTTTATAAATTAGATGGGACAAAAGCTTCCAGGTCTATGAAAATTGCAATTGTAGGCGGCGGTCCAGCAGGTATGGAAGCGGCAAGATGGGCAGTTTTGCGCGGCCACAAACCTACTATTTTTGAAAAGTCAAACGAGCTTGGCGGCGCTATACTTGGATGTTGCCTTGTTCCTGATAAGGATAAGATGAAATGGTATGCAGACTGGTTAAGATATGAAATCAAGGACCTTGGTGTAGAGGTTCTAATGGAACATGTGCCAAATGTAGAGGAACTCAAGAAATTCGAAGTAGTATTAAATGCAACTGGCGCAGTAAGCTACATACCCGATGTTAATGGGCTTACAGAAAGAATTACCTCAATGGAAGCAGCATTTTCCTGCCCAAAAGCTACCTGTGAGTTTTATCCAAAAGGAAGCGGACGTAAAGGCGTAAAGCTTGGCGAAAAGGTAATAGTTTGGGGTGACCATTATGGTGCAGCTGACCTTGTGGCTTTTCTTGGCGCAGCAGGCAAAGATGTAACAGTTGTAACAGACAGGAAAGAATTTGGTTCCAGCGTTGAAGTAATTCATATGTATGTTCTTCGTAAGAGGATGGCTCAGGGCGATGCTGAAGCACTTCACTCAAAACCCTACAAATATCCTGTTAAAGTATTCGAGAGTTCGACATTATATGATATAGGTGAAAAAGAAGTAAAAATCATAGATAAGAACTTAAACATCACTACAATTGAGGCTGACGATATAGTTACCTGTTATACAAGATCAAATACTGAGCTTGCTGATACTTTTGCGAAAGTTGAAGCTGCCGGTATACCTGTGGTAACTGTAGGGGATGCAAAAAGTCCAAGGAACCTTCACGCTGCAGTTAAAGAAGGCGCATCATTTATTCTGTATCTTGACCCTGACAATTGCGTCAAGAATCCAAATGGAGCACTTCTCGATGATTTGCCAATCGATGTAAAAAAACAGCTGGGCTTTTAAAAATATTACAGGATATATTTAATCCCAAATCTTTATTTACAGACAAAGATTTTTAATTGATTAGAATAAACCTGAGTAATTGGAGATTAATGGTGATTTTTGTTATAATTTATTATAAATATTCAAGCCAATTAATAATCTATAGCAATGATAATGCTGATGAATCATCAATAAAGGCAGTACAAAAACTGTGCTGCTGTTAAGGTTGATATAAAAAAGGAGGAAAAAATGAAAAGACCATTATTATTAATAGTGGCGAGCGTGGTAATAGCTTTACTTCTAACCCTGGGATTCAGTGGATGCGCGCAGGAAGAAGCTGCTGAAACCACAGCTGCCGCTGAGACCACAGCTGCTGCTGAGACCACAGCTGCTGCTGAGACTACTGCTGCCGAGACAACAAAGACATTTGTATTCGGTAATTTGCCAACTGCACTTTCAGATGAGTGGAACGGTTACAGCGTTGAGAATTTCGAATTTGCTGCAAAATCTAAAGGTGTAGAGGTGCAGGTAATTGACGCTGGATGGGATGGCGCAAAACAGCTTGCTAATTTTGAAGACCTTCTAAGCAAGGGCGTAGATGCAATAGGTGTTTTTATCTGGACACCTGAAAGCGGCGAACAATATGCAGAACTGGCAAAAGAAGCAGGTATTCCTATTGCCTTTGAAAACACCAAACTTACTTCAGAACTGATTGGATATGAATTCAAGGGAGACTATCTCTTCAATGTAGCTTGTGAATATGACAATATCGGTTATGAAGCTATTAAATGGCTTGATACGGAATATCCTGGAGCAAAGATCTTTTATGTAAGAGGCCAGCCCGGAATGGGAATAGTAGAAGCGTATGAAGGAGGCGTGGAAAGAGCAATTGCTGAATCAACAAGCGGCACAACTATTGCCATCAGAAGAGACACGCAATGGGATACTCAGACTGCACAGCCTGAAGTATCTGATGTAATAGCATCAGGTGAAGAATTTGATGCTATTTTTGCAAACAATGAACCTGTTGCACAGGGCGCCTACAATGCATTAAAAGACGCGGGTCTTGAGGGCACCATTCCAATTATTGCAACCGGTGGCGGCCCTACTGGACTGAAGCAGTTTGATGAGGGAATCATCGATGCTACCGTAGCATCACCGGTTTCACTTCAGGGTCTCTGGTTGTTTAAGGCAATGTGGCTTTTTGTATCACAGGGAATAGAGCCACCCGAGAAATTCATACCACTGCCCAACATGGTAATTACACCGGATAATCTTGATGAAAATATTCCATGGCCGGCATCTGAAGATTTGTTTGAATATGTAGGCGGCCTTGATTCATGGTAATCTTATTTTAGCCTCTACTATTTAAACTGATTTTCAGTTTTTATAGATTTGCGGTCTTATGTTTAATTAAATCATAAGACCGCAAATTATAAACATACAGGTGTAATTATAAATTTTATACGGGCATCATATGGAAAACAAAACATTAGAAAAAGAAAAAATCTTAGATGTAAAGAATATTTCAAAAGAATTTCCTGGTGTAAAAGCGCTTAATAATTTCAACTTTGACCTGTATAAAGGTGAGGTCCATGGGCTTATTGGTGAAAATGGCGCAGGAAAATCGACATTTATAAAATTACTGTCAGGTGCATTCCAGCCCAACATAGGAGAAATAACAATCAGTGGAGAGACTCATAAGTATCTCACGCCTCATGTTGCAAGAAGGCTTGGAATACAGACTGTATACCAGGAAGACATTCTTGTACCGGGCATTTCCGCAGCTGAGAATATATTTTTAGGCACTGAGCTTATTGATAGTAAAAAATTTTTTGTAAGTTACAGGACAATGACAGACCAGGCTAATACACTGGCGGAACAAATGGGTATAACCCTTAAGGTGGACGAGATATATGAAAGACTAAGCCCTTCCGACCAGCAGTTTGTAAAGATTTTAAAAGCTCTTGCCCAGAAACCAAAAGTGCTTATTCTTGATGAACCGACCCAGGCTTTTAATGTCAAGGATATCGGGCTGGTAATTGAGATGGTAAAAAGGATTTCCAAAGAAGGAGTTGGAGTTATATATATTGCCCATGATCTTGAAGAGATAATTGAAGTCGCTGACAGGATAACAGTGCTAAGAGATGGAAGGGCAATAAATACACATGATAAAAAACTTGAGAAATACCAGCCGGATGATCTTGCTAAAGAAATGATAGGACGGCCAGTCGATCTTTTTTTCAAGAAAAAAGAAAGCCCTGTCGGGGATTATATTTTTGAGGTCCGGGACCTTAAAATTAAAGAATCCGCAAAGCCGATTAGCTTCAGAGTTAGGGAAGGTGAAATACTGGGTGTTGCAGGCCTGAAAGGTGCCGGGCGCTCAGAAATAGCAAGGGCGATTTTTGGAGCTTACAGAAAACTTGGGGGAAAAATATTTTACAAAGGCAAAAACATAACCCCTTCTAACCCAATACAGGCAGTTAAATCCGGTATTGCGCTGCTTACTGAAAGCAAAAAGGTAGATGGGCTTTTTATGGGTCTGCCTGTAGATCATAACATTACTGTAGTTGGCATTGATAGTATAGGCAAATTATTTTTAAGTCTGGGTAAAGAAAGAAAACTATGCAATGAATATGTCAATAAACTGAATATAAAAACACCGTCTTTAAATAAGGAAATAAGGTTTTTAAGTGGAGGCAACCAGCAGAAAGTTGTTATTGCAAAATGGCTTTTTAAAGGCGTTAATATACTGATTGTAGACGAACCCACTCATGGTATTGATGTAAATGCTAAAACCGAGGTTTATGAGTTATTTACAGAACTTGCTGCAAGCGGAAAGTCTATTATTATGATTTCTTCTGAAATGCCAGAGCTAATATCATTAAGCGACAGGATAATTATAATCAGGAATTATGAAATCTCAAAAGTACTCGAAAAAAATGAGATAAATGAAGAAAATATTTTATCAGGCTTTATGGGAGGAAATTAAAGGTGTCAAACTCTAAGGAAATCAAACAAAAGGTAAATGGTCCGGCTTCTATTGTTGATAAGCTGAGATTTTTAAACAATCAGATTGTTTATCTGGTTCTGGTTATTATAGTAATAGGGGTAGCTGCTAGTGTTCTGAATCAGAATTTTCTGACTTTAAGGAATCTATTGAACATAATGCAGCAGATTTCAACACTTGGCATTCTTACAATGTGCATGGCGCTGCTTATGATATCTGGAGGTCTTGATATTTCAATAGGAAATATGACAGGACTTCTGGCAATAATTTTTGCAAGGATGCTTCTAACAGGTAAAAGTATCTTTTTAAGTGTAATTGTAGTCCTTTTACTTGGTCTTGTTTTTGGTTTTATCAATGGTGTCATAATAGCTAAAAGTAAAGTGACGCCTCTTATAATAACGCTTGGAATGAATTATGTCTTTCTTGGCATCGCTTTAATAGTCGGAGGTGGAAGGCCACAGGCTATAACAGGGCAATTTCAATTTCTTGGCCAGGCTAAAATAGGCGGCATTGTTCCTGTAGCCATAATAATATTTTTATTGATATTTATTTTTTCATTCTTGTTGCGAAAATATACAAAATACGGAAGACGTTTAAATGCAATTGGCGGCAATCCTCTTGCAGCCTATCTTTCAGGAATCAATGTTGATTTGCATATAATATCTATATATGCGTTATCGGGACTTATAGTAGGGTTTACCTCTCTTATTCTTATATCCAGGCTTGGCATGGTCCAGGCAGATGTAGGTGCAAATTTTGCACTCCAGGCTCTTGCGGCTGCTATTATAGGAGGAATCACTTTCGAAGGCGGAAAAGGCAGCCTTGTAGGGGCATTTTTTGGTGTCCTGCTTCTTGGCATCCTGAGCAATGCACTTAACATAGTTGGAGTATCTTCATTTACCCAGACCATTGTTTTGGGTGCAATAATAGTTGTGGCAACAGTTATAAGCAATATTGGTAAAATGAGGCGATAAATTAATTTGTCCTGTTGTTATTATAATAATATTTTTTAAAAGGGGCGTATTGAAATGAAAGTACTTGCAATTGGGGCACATCCGGATGATATTGAGATAATATGTGCAGGAACAATGACAAAGTACAGCAAACGGGGAGATGAGGTATTTATATGCCATGTTTGTGATGGCAGTAAAGGCAGCAAAACCCTCACATCTGAAGAAATTGCAAAAATCCGCAGGGCGGAAGCAATAGAATCTGCATCTATTATCGGAGCAAAATCTTTAACAGCAGGTATTCCTGATGGTGAAGTTGTCCTTGATTTAAGCTGCAGACTGAAAATAGTAGATGTGATAAGGCAGGCCGACCCCGACCTTATAATCACACACAATCCTCAGGATTATATGACGGATCATATAAATGTGAGCAGGCTTGTTTTTGAAGCCACGTATCTTGCAAGCTTAAGGCTAGTTAAAACAGATTATGCGCCCTCAACCAAATTGCCTTATCTATATTATATGGACACTCTGGGGGGCATAAATTTTTCGCCCACTGATTTTGTTGATATAACTGATACTATTGACACAAAAATTTCAATGATGATGAAAATGCAGTCTCAGATAGGCTGGCTCAAGGATATGCATGACAGCGATGTTGAAGAATATATTAAGGTGGTCGCAAGATACAGAGGTTTCCAGGCTGCAGTTTTTTATGCAGAAGCATTTATTCAGGCGCAGATGTATCCCCAGGGATTGACAAAAAGGATTTTACCCTAGGGAAAACTCAATTAAATATCTGTAATGTTTTGTAATATATAATAATTTTTAAAATAAAAGAAAGGGCTTAAAATGAAAAAAACAATTGGTGTGGTAACGTCCACTTATCCAAACTACAGCGGAAAAGAAGCAATTGCAGGAATTGCCAACGCAGGTTTTAAATATATTGAACTTGCAAGTGCACCTTCTTATTTTGAACATATACCTAGACCTGAAATAGAAGTAAGCCAAAAAGTAGTTGATGAAGTACTGCAGGATTTAAAAGGACACGGCCTGCAGCTACAGTGTCTTGCGGGCCACACAAGGTTGATGAAAGAAAATGGCGTGGAAAATTTTAAGAAATTTCTGGATTTTGCAGGACTTTCAGGCGTTAAATATGTGACCACTGATACCGGTGAAGTTAAAAGTGATGAAGATAAAAAGAAATTCTACAGCGATATAAGGGAGCTTGGAGATTATGCAAAAGAAAAAGGCATCACAATATGTCTTGAAATGCATGGCGAATGGTGCAATACAGGTAAAATAGGCGCAGAAATAATAAAGGCTGCCAATCATTCCAATGTAAAATTAAACTATGATACAGGCAATGTCACATTTTATGGAAATGTAAGAGCAGAGGACGATCTGCAAAATGCAATTCCTTATATGGGCTACATACATTTAAAAGATAACGGAAGCGGTAAGTTTAAAGACTGGGATTTTCCGGCACTTGGTGATGGTGTAATGGATTTTGAAAAGATTTTTGAAATATTGAAAAATTTTGATGGCCCGGGCAGCGTAGAGATTGAGTTTGACGGTAAAGAGCGCACCCTGGAGGAAATAAATGAGGCTGTAAAAAAATCCTACGATTTTCTTAAAAAACATGACTGGATATAAAAATAAAAGTTTTTAAAAATACGGGGAGGTAAATAATGGTAAAAATCGGATTTATAGGGGCAGGTTATATAGCACAGGCTCATGCAAGCGCTTATAAACAGATTAAAAATGTGCAGATGTATGCTGTTACAGATAAGGTTGAACAGACGGGTATGAAATTTGCAGAAGAACATAATATAAAATATTTAAACGATACAGATGAGATTTTTAAAGATAAAGAAATAGACCTTATAGATATATGTGTACCGACTTTCCTCCATAAGGAAATGGTTCTTAAAGCAACAGCTGCAAAAAAGAATCTTTTTTGTGAAAAACCACTGGCTCTTTCTCTTGATGATGCTGATGTTATGATAAAAGCAGTAAACGACAGTGGAGTAAAAGCCATAGTCGGTCATGTGCTCAGATTCTGGCCTGAATATGTAAAAGTAAAAGAGTATATTGACAGCAATGTTTTGGGAAAGCCAATGCATGCTTTTTGCCAGAGGCTGGCAGTTACACCAGACTGGCATCAAAATGACTGGGGCGCAAGTGAAAAACTGGGCGGAGGCGCAGCCCTTGATCTTCACATACACGATCTTGATTACCTGGTATGGTTATTCGGCAAGCCATCAATTGTAATGGCACAGGGGATTTTTGATCCTTTAAAAAAAGAAAGCGGCGGTCTTGTCCATATAGCCACAACAATAGAATTTGAAAACAAAGTATCTGCACTTGTAGAGGGCGGCTGGGAATTTAAAGGTGCTTTTCCTTTTACAATGGCTTTAAGGATTCTTTGTGAGGGCGGGACTTTAGAGTGGATTTTCAGGGCTGGCAAGAATATTGAGGAAAGGTCCCAGGCAGCAGAAATAAAGGTTTACAAAAATGACGGTTCAGTTGAAATCCTTGAGGCTGAAAAAGAAGATGCGTTCCATGCAGAGCTTAGCTACTTTATAGATTGTATTGAAAATAATAAACCGGTAAAAATAGCAACTTTTGAAGATGGCAGGTCCTCTCTTGAGCTGGCTCTTGCAGCAATTAAATCAGCAAAAACACATAGCGTTATAAATTTGTAAAAAATTTACAAATTTTTTTATTGTAAATGTTAATACAGCCGGATATGAGCAGTAAATATGAATGGTTTTAAGGGAATTTTAACGCATCAGACAATAAGCCATGAAGACTTTAAAAGGTTAATGGCCATGCCATCTGATGAAATAAAAAAATGGGCTAATGTAGGATTCAGGGTTGTTGATACTACAGAGACACTTTATAATGAAATGGCAAGGTCAATAGCTGATGTAATAATAGAAAAAAACAATAAAGACTCCAGCACAAAGATGATACTTCCTGTTGGTCCAACCCCTCAGTATAAAATACTGGCCCAGATTTTGAATAAAGAGAAAATCAATCTCGAAAAAGTATGGTTTTTTTTCATGGATGAATACCTGGACTGGGAGAGCAGATGGGTATCTGAAAATCATCCTGTAAGCTTCAGGGGGTTTATGGAAAGAAATCTTTTTTCTCTTCTTGATAAACCACTGGGTCTTCAAAAAGAGCAGATAATATTTCCTGATCCTGCAGACCTTGATTATAATGAAAATAAAATAGAGGAACTTGGCGGCATTGATACCTGTTTTGGAGGGCTTGGTTATCACGGACATATTGCTTTCAATGAACCTTTTGATACTTATTTTACAAAAATGACAATTGAACAGTTTATAAAATCAAGAACCAGGATTATTGATTTGAATTCTGATACTTTTGTTATAAACAGCATTTCAAGCCTTGGAGGCAATTGTTATGATCTACCGCCAAAAGCAGTAACTATAGGCATGAAACCTATTATGGAAGCAAAAAGAATAGAGATTTATTGTGATAACGGGTTTTTAAAATGGCAGCTTGCAAGTCTAAGGCTGGCGTTGATGCATCCTCCAACGCTTGACCGCCCGGGCACTCTGCTTCAGCTGCATAAAAACCCCACTGAAGATGTCTTGTTTGTTGCAGACAAAATTACAGCCCAACCGGTTGAAATGGAATTATTTTAAGCAGATTTTTTAAATTGATTTAAATATAAAAACAATAATAAATAAGTAAGTAATGTTTTTACAGGAGGATATTCGATGAGAAACGAAAGTAAAATTGCTGCAGGATGGTGGGATTACACGACTTTGGATAATGAGATTTTGAACGCTGCTGCAAGACTTTCAGAAAAAGACATAATCCAGCTTTCAAGGCCAGGCTTTACAGTGAATTTTTATGATACTCTTGAGTCTTTTTACCTGGCTGAGGCTCTGGAATATATATATTGCTGGAAAAAGGCTACAGCTTTAAAACCTTGTGGTTTATGTGGCCCAATAGGGCCTACAGAGCAGCTCCCTCTTGTTGCGCAGCTGGTAAATGACCTTGAGGTTGATTTAAAGTATGCACACTTCTGGGCAATGGATGAATGGTACATAAATGGTAGGGAAGTGCCTGAAACAGATCCGTTAAGTTTCAAAAAAGCAGATATGGATCTGTGTTTTAGCAAGATTAAAAAAGAGTTAAAAATGCCAGAAGAAAACATGCATTTTTTAAGTGTGGGCAATATTGAAGATTATAAAAAATCCTATGATGAAGCCTCTTGCTTGATTATGCAGGGAGGTCAGGGGGAAGTAAAGCACTGGGCATTCAACGACCCTGTAAAAAGAGAAGGTGAACATAAAGATAACCCGCCTTCACCCGAAGAATACAGAAAACTGACCACCAGGATTGTGGAACTCCATCCGCTTACGATAATACAAAATGCAAGAACGTCGGGAGGCGGTGTAGTTTCAAATATTCCTTCCAAAGCTATTTCTGTTGGACCGTCTGAAACCTGGAAATCCAGTAAAGTCTCAATATGGCATGCAGGTAATCATGATAATCCATTTGGAATACGATTGACCTCTTTTATGATTTCAAAAAAAATACAGGACTCTTCAGTACCAATGTCTCTACTGGCTGACCATCCGGATGTACAGTTTAATTTTTACCGTTATGGCATAGGGTCATGTTCTGTTGATATGCACTGATATTAAATTAAATTTATCAAATTTTTAGGTTTAAATTCGAGGAATATAAGTCATGGCAGAAAAATGGCAACCGGTAATCGATTACTCTAAATGTACAAAGTGTGGATACTGCATAGATCTTTGCGCAAATGCTGTTTTTGACAGGTCAAAATCCCCGGAACCGGTAGTGAAATACCCTGGCAACTGTATTGAGGGTTGCCAATACTGCGGTGTAATGTGCGCAAGTAATGCTATAAATTATTTTGATGGGGTCAATGAATATAAGTGTAAATGCAATCATTTTTGTATAGGTTGCGGTTAAGGAAGGATAATCTAAATATGCCAGGCAGCAATAACCGTATACGTATTGAATATTTTTTAATGCTTGCTGTTTCTTTTTTCTGGGCTATAGGTCATCCGCTAGGTAGAATTATATTAGAAAAACTGCATCCCTTTCAACTCGGTACAATGACCCTGACCATAGGGTTTATTGGCTTGCTGATCTTTTTAATAATATCTGGCAGGATAAAAAAAATATCCCGTATATCAATTCGTGACATATTTATTTCTTTGGGTATCGGTGTGCTGGGATTCTTTCTTTATCAGATACTTACCTTCAGTGCGCTTGCACGCATACCTGCTTCTGTAAATGCAGTGCTTGTATCAAATAATGTTGTTTTTATAGCGATATTTGCAGCAATTATACTTAAAGAAAAGATAACCATCCTTCAGGGCATTGGTATTTTTCTTGCAATAATAGGCGTGGTATTTGTTACTTTTAACAATGGGTTTAATATTAATGGCGGGGGAGAAAATATCAATCTTTTGGGTGCTGCATTTTCACTGCTTGCTGCATTGTCAGCTGCGCTTTATTCTGTAATAGGCAAAAAGATCCTTGCTTCAAATGACCCTTTGATTATAACTGCTATTGCAATATTTTCCGGTGCTGTCTTGCTTGCGGTGCTAACCGCTTCCACAGTAGGTTTTTCAGATATAATCATGGCGGGTTGGAAAATTAATCTTTTAGTGGTATTACTTGGGCTGACAATGATAGGTATTGCATATCCTTTGTGGTTTATATGCCTTAAGAGATTTCCAGCTTCACAGATCGCAATATATATTTATATGACACCAGTTTTTGCAGTAATTTTATCACTGTTAATACTTGATGAAAAATTTAAGTGGCTATTCTGGGTAGGCGCACCGCTTATTTTGGCTGGCATTATTATTACTAATACTTTTTCTTATAAGAGGAATTTTTTAAAAGATAATAAAAAATAGAGCAGAATAAATGCCGGGCTGAATTTGTAATATTGAAAT
>JAFGMJ010000075.1 GCA_016927635.1 Actinomycetota bacterium | reverse complement strand
TTAAATGAAGTGCAGATATATTACAATGAAGACATAGGCCTGGAGGCATGGGAGCATGCTGTTGAAGCATTTAAGGGAGATCCCAAAGGCAAAAAAATTCAAATTGTTTAAAAACGCTTCCTGCAGTTTGATAACGGTGGTTAAATAATTTATTTACCAATATTAATAAAAATTAAATAAATGAAGGTCCTTTATGCCGGGATTTTGTCCTGAAAAATTACATGTTTTTATTGATGATAAACTAAAATCAAATAAATCAATATTTCCACGCAGATACACTCTTACGCATTCAGATTTTACAGGGGATTTATTCCTTTATATAGGTACTGAGTATGACCATAAAAGAATTTCAAATCTGTATTCAAAACTGATGCGGGACGAAGTTTTAGGAGAATGGGCAAATGAGGGGCAAATAATGCTTAATCTCTATTGTCATTGCAGCGGGGGCTTCGTTATTGGGCCTGAAAAATGGCGTTGTTCTATATTTAAGCAGCATATGCCTCTTGTCCTTCAGGCAATGGTTTATGGTGACAGACAATTCATTGCCGCTAAAGCGGATTTAAAAAGTGCGCCTGTTTATGTAAATTTTCATAAAAAAGGTAAAAAGCCTGTTACTACAGAACAATATGGCAAAATAGAAGACTATATGCAACAGCAGTGATATGCCTTTAACGGATTTCTCTTTCATTCAATGTATAGATAAAACTAAAGCCATGTTTTTCTGCCAGTGATTTAATATCCTGCCTTATATTTCCATAATTATAACTGTAGCTGTATTTTTTGCCGAATAACTCAGATTGCTGTTCGATGCTGCCCCGCCTTCCATCAAAGCCTGTTCTCGTTTTTTCAACTTTAAAACCAAAACCTGAGCCATAATCGTCCAGGCTGCCTGAGCCTATTCCTGAACCGCTTTCTTTAAGTATTTCATAAAAAATAACATGGTTTTTTATTTCATCTATTTTTAACTTTGCACTATATGTGAGCCTGTCAGTTCTCATGAACGCTTTTCTCTCAGCTACTGTAAAATCGATAAGAAAGATATTGCCTCTTTTTTCAATGAAATTTTTAGGATAGCTTTTGCCAAGTTCCAGAAGTCCTTTTTTTAATTCTTTCAATTTTTCCTCTCATTTAAATATATTTGTGGACATAATAATTTAAGCCAAATTGCTAAAAAAATATTATAATAAAATTAAATGAATATAAAAATATTTTTTTTAAATTAATAATCATTTAAAAATAATGTATGGATTTAAATTAAGTAATATACAAAATATTCATCTTATTGCACAAGGGGGTTAGCGGTGATTAAAAAAAGACTAATAGTAAGCATTGTTTCAGGAGCTGTTCTTGGAATAGTCTGTATTATTGGCGCATCTATAAGGTCCGGTTTTCAAAGTGACGCTATTTTTTTATTTTCCTTATGGTATAACCGCCTGTTAATGGGTCTACTTATAGGTTTGGCCTGGAAAATGATAAATTTGCCCCGTTTATTACTAAGAGGGGCTATACTGGGTTTAATAGTTTCTTTTGCTTTTTACAGCTCTACCGGATTTAACGATGTCGTGAGTTTTATAGCAGGTATAGTATATGGCATTATTATTGAATTTATCGCATTCAAGTTTGAAATGCGGGCCTCTAAAAAATAAAAACTAAAAATTAATTATAGCCGAATACTTCTGGAACCTGTTTTATTCTTTCAAAGCCCCATTCAAGCGAAGGCTCTAAGGAGCTTCCTTCCTGGTGCTCATTAAACGTTGCCAAAGATACCTGGTTTATATTTGGAGAAATATTTACAGGATCACAAAACTGGCTTATAACTTCAAGCTGGTAACGGAATTCTTCGGGCAAACCTTTAAGAGGGGGCACACATATTCTTTCAGTGCTCAGGCAGGTGTCATTATAAGCAGGGATTCCTGCGGGAATAAAATCAACTTTTAAGCTGCTTGCTGAAGTTTTCCAGACCATATAAAGAAATTTCAGCCTTTCTGTGTATTCAGCAGTATTTTGTGGCCTTCCTGCATATGCTGAATAGCATGACACTGCATCAAAACCCATGATTTTGTTTAATTTATAATCCCAGAAGACAACATCGCCCACAAGGTAGACTTTATAACCTTTAAGGTAAAAATTTTGCCTTACCTTCTCGATTACCTCTCTGTAATTTCCTGTAAAATCCCGTGTTACATATATCCATAGCACAGGTTTGTTATCTATCCTGAAGTAATTATCTGAACTGAAATAAGTATCTGCAATATGTTCCATATCTTCTATAAAAGTATTTGCAATAATTTTATCATTGAAATCATAAGGAGGATTTTTATATCCTATGCTTTCAAACCTCAGCATAGAGTCATACATCAGGCAGATCTTTGTATCATTTAAATTTTTTTTAAATATCCCGTTTATTATACTGTCGTCAAACTGTGGTATATATTCTATCTTAAGTACATCAATGCCATAACCGTTTGTCCAGTCAATGTGTTTTGCTATTACTTCGGGATCCAGGCTGTCATAAAAGCCAAGGACCGGTTCATTTGAGTGGCCTCTTTGCCAGTGTTTTTCATTGTGCCAGGTGTAATAATCGCAATAAACGATTGTATCTTCATATTTGTCTTTTTGGACAGTCATCTTTTCATAGAATGTATTATAAGATACATATAAAGGGTAAGATATTTTGCCCAGGATAAAAAACCTGCTTTCGATAAAATAAAGTAAAAATATAAGCGCAAAAATAATTATTACTATTAAAATAGTTGAAATAATTCTTCTTAAAAAAAGTTTCATATTATAATAAATGATTTAATAGCAGCAATATTTTATTCTTTGCCATTCCAGCAGTAAAGGCAAAGCCTTTCTTCCGGAAGCCCGATTGCCTTTACCATATTTTCTGTTGTCTGGTATTTTAAAGAGGTAACTCCAAGTTCCTTTTGGATGGTTTCAACCATTTTCTTGTATAGTTGTGATTTACTATCAAGAAAAGGTTCAATGTTATAATTCTTGTTT
>JAFGMJ010000074.1 GCA_016927635.1 Actinomycetota bacterium | reverse complement strand
TATGCTTACAGGAATTTGACATTTCTAATAATTATATTATTATCAATTATTCTTGCGGGAGCGGGTCTTTATATAGCGTTAACTTATTTTTTAAGAATGGAAGAAATAAGGTTTGTTTTTTCGGCTTTAAAAAAGATGGGCGGTAATGGTTTTTTAAAAAAAAGACAGTAAATGATTTAATCCTGTGAAAATAAATAACTGTTTTAGATAAAATAATGACTGATAAACAACTTATAAGAAACTTTTCAATTATTGCACATATTGATCATGGCAAGTCCACCCTTGCCGACAGGATACTTGAATTTACAGACACTGTCAGCTCAAGGGAAATGCTTGACCAGTATCTTGATGACATGGATCTTGAAAGAGAAAGAGGAATAACCATTAAAGCGCATGCCGTAAGAGTTCTTCACAAATGCAAATTTGATGGCAGTCAGTATGTTTTTAACCTGATTGATACGCCTGGCCATGTTGATTTCTCATACGAGGTCTCAAGAAGCCTTGCTGCATGTGAAGGCGCAATACTTGTTGTTGATGCAACGCAGGGCATCCAGGCTCAGACACTTGCAAATGCTTATCTTGCATCCTCAAACAATCTTGAGATAATACCTGTAATAAATAAAATCGATCTGGCAAGCGCAAGGCCTGATGAAGTAAGCGATGAGCTGAGCCAGGTGCTTGGCATTGAAAAAACTGAAATACTTAATATCAGCGCTAAAACCGGTAAAGGTGTTGAAGAAATACTTGACAGGATAGTTATTGACGTACCTCCGCCGGAAGGGGATGAAAAAAAACCGCTTCAGGCGCTGATATTTGATTCAGAATATGATTCTTACAGAGGTATAGTGGTATTTATAAGAGTTGTCAACGGTTTTATAGAGGCTGGAATGAAAATAAGGTTTATGGCAGAAAATAGCATTACAACAGTGGAAGAAGTCGGGATATTGAATCCCAAAATGATAAAGCAGGACCGCCTGTCTGCTGGAGAGGTGGGTTATATAATAACCGGGATTAAGGAAATAGGCGGCATCAGTGTTGGAGATACTGTCACAACTGTTAAAGATCCGGCTCATGAAATCCTTCCGGGATATAAAAAACCAAAGCCCATGGTCTATTGCGGGCTTTTCCCGATTGAGGGAGTGCATTACGAAGAGCTCAGGGAAGCTTTGGGTAAATTACTCCTTAATGATTCTTCACTGGATTATACGCCTGAAATATCATCAGCTCTGGGCTTTGGGTTCAGGTGCGGTTTTTTGGGGCTGCTGCATATGGAAATAGTCAAGGAAAGACTTGAGAGGGAATATGATTTAAGCCTTGTAACCACTGCGCCAAATGTTGCATATAAAGTAGTGCTTACTGACGGAAGCACTACTGAGGTAAAAAGGCCCTCAGATTTTCCCCCAGAGGAGAAAATAGCACAGATACAGGAGCCATTTGTAAGTGTTACAATAATAAGCCCGAAAGATTATATTGGGGATATAATGACGATTGCAAACAGCAAAAGGGGAGAATTCATGGATATGCAATATCTTTCCTCAGAAAGAGTAGAGATAAAATATACCATACCCCTTTCGGAAATAATTGTTGATTTCTTCAATCTTTTAAAATCTGTGAGCGCGGGTTTTGCCTCACTTGATTATGAGCTCTCGGGATATAAGACTTCCGATCTTGTAAAGCTTGATATACTTGTTGCCGGGAGCCAGGTCGATGAATTATCTGCTATAATGCACAGGGAAAAAGCTTATATAACAGGCAGAGAAGTTGTCACTAAATTGCGTAAGCTTATATCTCGTGAAAATTTTGAAATAGCCATACAGGCTGCTATAGGCAAGAGGATAATTGCCAAAGACAGGATTGCCCCATACCGCAAGGATGTCACTTCAGGTCTTTACGGGGGAGATATAACACGTAAAAGAAAAGTGCTTGAAAAACAGAAAAAAGGCAAGAAAAAAATGAAAAGAATCGGAAAGGTCTCTATTCCGGGCGAAGCATTCATGAGCTTTTATCAAATAGACGCGGGCAAGTAAATAAAAAATAAAGATGGCCTATTGCATTGTAAAATATATATGCTTATTAAAAAATCGGAGAAAGGAAAGACAATGAAGCAAACAAAAAAGATAACATTACTGGCAGCAGCAATAGCACTATGCTTGATGCTGGTTTTTTCACTGGGCGGATGCGCACAGAAATTGGCAACAACTATGATTGAAAAAGCAATTGAAAAATCTGCTGCAGAAAAGGGCGAAGATGTTGATATTGACCTGGATGAAGGAGAAGTAAATATTACTGACGCAGAGGGCAATGAAATGAGCATCGGTGGGGCTGAAATCCCCGAAGATTGGCCTTCAGTGGTTCCTATTAGCAATGATATAGAGCTCCAGTCAAGTTTCAGCCAGACAACAGACGGCAAAAAAGGCTGGACTATTGTAGGCAATGTCAATGGTGACGCTCAGGGTTTATATGATTATTATAAAAATGAACTTTCAGGATGGAACGAGCAGTCTGATTTTGTATCAGACCAGGGGGATGACGGTAAAACCTACAGTTTCCAGACAAGTAATGACCAGTATTTTGTCGTGGTATGGATTTTTGAAAAGGATGATGAAAAAAGCATAACACTTTCAGTTAACGAACAATAGACTACTTTTATTAATTTTGCAAGACAAAAGGATTTAAGGAAAGCCTGTTGCTTATTTAATTAAGGCAGGCTTTCCTTTTAATTTTAATATAAGCAATATTTATAATAGTTTGCATGTTGTAACAGTCTTGTAATTTTTATATAATGACATGTAATTGTTATGCTCTAGTGCTGCCGAAACAGCCCTAAAGCGTAACAATCTTTTTTTTAAAAAAAAGATTGAAAGGGGCAAAAATTGCTTAGTGACATCGAAATTGCACAAGCTGCAAAAATCAAACCAATAAAAGAGATAGCTGAGTCAATAGGTATTGACGAAAAGTATCTTGAGCTTTACGGAAATTATAAGGCTAAAATTGAACTTGAGATATTGCAGGACCTTAAAAACAAGCCTAATGGAAAATATATTGATGTGACTGCAATAACACCTACGCCGCTTGGAGAGGGCAAAACAGTTACCACGATAGGTTTAAGCCAGGCTTTAAACCGTATCGGTAAAAAAACCATTACAGCAATCAGGCAACCATCCCTGGGGCCAGTTTTTGGCATCAAGGGCGGCGCTGCCGGAGGAGGCTATTCGCAGGTAATACCGATGGAGGATTTTAACCTTCACCTTACTGGTGATATACACGCCGTAGGTATGGCTCATAATCTTCTTGCAGCTTTTATAGACACACATCTTATGAAGGGCAATGACTTAAACATCAATCCCTTCAGTATTACCTGGAATAGAGTCGTTGATATAAGTGACAGGGTTTTAAGGCATATAATAGTGGGACTTGGCGGTGAAGCAAACGGGCTTCCAAGGGAGACTGGATTTGATATAACAGTTGCCTCTGAAGTAATGGCAATACTTGCCCTGACCACAAGCCTGAAAGACTTAAGGGAAAGGCTTGGGAAAATTGTAATAGGCTCAACACATGACGGAAAACCGGTCACAGCTGAAGATTTAAAGTGCGCAGGCGCAATGACTGTCCTTATGAAAGATGCGATCAAACCTAATATTTTACAGACTCTTGAGCATGGCGCATGTTTTGTGCACGCCGGACCTTTCGCAAACATAGCCCATGGAAACAGTTCCATTGTAGCAGACCAGATAGCCATAAAACTTGGTGAGTATGTTGTCACTGAAAGTGGTTTTGGAGCAGACATGGGCGCTGAGAAATTCATGAACATCAAATGCCGTTACAGCGGATTAAAACCTGACGCAGCTGTTATAGTATGTACTGTAAGGGCTCTTAAAATGCACGGTGGCGGATTTACATTTATTCCAGGCCAGCCTGTTGACAAAGAGGCAATGGACAGGCCAAATGTCGAGGCTGTTGTTAAAGGCTGTGAAAATCTTGAAAAGATGATTGAAAATATGAAACTGTTCGGCCTGCCTGTAGTGATCGCGATTAATAATTTTGAAAAAGATACAAAAGATGAGATAGAAGCTATACGTGAAAGAGCAAAAGCAGCTGGAGCAGAAGATGCCGTTGTAAGCCAGGTATGGCTAAAAGGCGGCGAAGGTGGAGCAGAACTTGCTGAAGCAGTTGTAAAAGCTGCTGAAAAACCATCCAGTTTTGATTTTCTGTACCCTCTTGAATGGCCGATAAAGGATAAGATAGAAATAATAGCCAAAAAGATTTATGGAGCTGAAGGAGTAGATTACCTTCCGCTGGCTGAGAAAAAAATTGAGCTTTACACAAAACAGGGCTTTGACAAACTTCCAATTTGTATGGCTAAAACACATCTTTCACTTTCCCATGATCCCAATCTTAAAAACAGGCCACGCGGGTATAAAATACCTATAAGGGACATAAGAGCATCAGCAGGAGCAGGTTTTCTTTATCCGTTGCTTGGTGAAATGAGGACTATGCCCGGCCTTCCAAAAGTGCCTGCAGGCAACAGGGTAGATATTGACAAAAATGGGAAAATAGTAGGGCTTTTTTAGCATACCGGGCTGTTTTTATGTTTCTTAAAGCTAGTGAAAACTTCGGGAAATGGTAATTATTTAAAAGAATTGTAAAATGAAAGGTTTAAAATGGCTAAAATTATAAATGGAACTAAAATATCTGCAGATATTAAAAACGAAATAAAACAAGAGGTTGCAGAACTTGAAAGGTCAAAAGGTGTAAAACCCGGTCTTGCAGTTATACTTGTAGGCGAAAACCCTGCATCAAAGGTATATGTTGCCAACAAGCAAAAAGGCTGTGCAGAGGTCGGAATTATATCTGAAGAAATAAAAATGCCTGAAACTGTCAGCACTGCAGACCTCCTTAAAGAAATAGACATGCTAAATAAAAGAGAGGACATACACGGCATACTTGTGCAGCTTCCCCTGCCGCAGCAGATAAATAAAAATATGGTTCTTGAAGCAATTATACCCGAAAAAGATGTCGATGGGTTTCATCCTGTAAACATGGGGCGCCTTGTTGCACAGCAGGAATGCCTTGTTCCGGCAACACCTTCAGGTATTATAGAGCTTTTAAAAAGGGAAAATATCAATTTGAAGGGTGCAAATGCTACCATGGTCGGACACAGCGAGATAGTAGGCAAACCCTGTACCTTGCTTCTGTTGAATGAATGGGCGACTGTAACAATTTGTCATATTGAGACCAGGGATTTGAAAATGCACACGCAGGACGCTGATATAATAATAGTAGCTGCCGGAGTCCCTTATCTGATAAAAGAAAATATGGTAAAAGAGGGAGCCGCTGTAATAGATGTAGGCATTAACAGAATAACATCTGATAAAGCCAACCCTGAGCTGCTTGAGTGGAGAAAAAGTGACTTTGAGGCCAAAGGCGCCACCCTTATTGGAGACGTGGACTATCTTAAAGTTGAGCCGAAAGCAGGATACATAACTCCTGTTCCGGGCGGTGTGGGTCCCATGACTATTGCAATGCTTCTTTCAAATACATTAAAAGCTGCAAATAGGCTTGTAAAATAAAAAAATATATAACAAAAAAATAAAAAATAAGTATAATTAAAGTATGTTTTATGCAAGAGTAGTAGGCAATGTCGTATCAACGATTAAATATAAAGGCCTTAACGGTAAAAAACTGCAAATAATACAGCCTGTAAATTTAAGCACAGGCAAGGATATTGGCAGACCTATTGTGGCTGCGGACACTACAGACGCCGGTGTCGGTGAATATGTGGGATACGAAGACGGAATGGAGGCTACTTGGCCCTTTGAGGGAAACGACACGCCTTCTGATGCCACCATTGTATCTATTATAGAGACTGTAAATATATATAATAAGCAATAAAAGATTTTTACCATGGTGATCAAATGATTCTTGGACAGGTAGTAGGCTCAATAGTATCGACCCAGAAAGATAAAAATTTAACAGGCAAGAAGCTTTTAATTGTAAGAGCCATAGATCTTGATGGCAATATGCTGGATAGTTTTGTCGTCGCAGTGGATATAGTAGGTGTTGGTATCAATGAGAAGGTTCTGGTTGTAAGCGGGAGTTCAGCAAGGCAGACTGATGAGACCAGAGAAAAAGCAATAGACTCTGTTATTGTTGCAAAAGTAGACAGCTACACATTCGAAAAATAAAATTTAAATAACAAAATTTTAATATTTTCGGCATTTCAGTAATACATGAGCTGCTTCAGCTATTTACCTGTGTTTTATTCTTATATTT
>JAFGMJ010000073.1 GCA_016927635.1 Actinomycetota bacterium | reverse complement strand
GGAGTTAAAGATAAAAGATTTATCAATATAATAGATACAACAATGAGAAATGGCGAACAGGCTGCCGGTGTTGTATTCTCAAAACATGAAAAACTAAGGATAACAAAGCTCCTTGATGAAATAGGCGTGCCCGAAATAGAAATCGGTACCCCGTCTATAGGCGAATCTGAAAGAGATATAATAAAGGAAGTTATAGCTTCAAAACCAAAAGCCAGGCTTTTTACATATTGTGAAGCTTTTCCGGAAAATATAGGTTATGCAATGGACTGTGGTTCAAAAAATATAATAATAAATATATCAACATCTGATTTGCATATCAGGGTAAAATATGCAAAGAACAGGACATGGGTTCTCAATCAGCTCAGGGATACAATATCTGAAGCTAAAAAGAATAATATTGATTTCATAGTCAGTGCAGAAGACGCAACAAGGACAGACCTTGAGTTTTTATTAAAAGTGTTGCGCCTTGCAAAAAAAAAGGATGCCTGCAGATTGCGCCTTTGTGACACTGTTTCAAGGCTGGACCCTTTCAGGACATTTATGCTTATAAGTGCAATATTAAACACGGAAGACTTCCCTATAGAGGTGTATAATCATAATGATTTTGGCATGGCAAGCGCAAATGCGATGGCTGCTGTGAGGGCAGGCGCAGTAAGTCTTGTAACAAGCATAAATGGTATTGGTGAAGGTACAGGCAATGCTGCCTTTGAAGAAATAGTTATGGCTTTAAAATACATTGAAGAGATAGACCTTGGCATTAATACCTCCAAGTTCAGGGAGATATCAGAGTATGTGGCAAAAGCTTCTGCAAGAGCTATCCCGGTATGGAAGGCCATAGTTGGGACCAATGTATTTGCTCATGAATCAGGCATACATGCTGATGGCGTGCTGAAAAATCCCAGGAATTATGAAGTATTTGAACCTGGCGAAGTCGGCCTTACAAGGCAGCTTGTGGTTGGAAAACATTCCGGTTCGCATACCATACTGCACAAGTTTAAGGAATTCGGCATAGATCTAACATCCAATGAAGCAAACGAACTTCTTGCAATGTCAAGAGCCATGTCTGTTGATTTAAAAAGACCGCTATTTGACAAAGAACTTATGTATGTTTATAAAGATTATCTTGAAAGAAAGAAAAATGAAGTTATATTATCTGAAGCTGAAGACTAATTGAAAAAATAATAAATATTTTTAAATAATATATATTTAACGGGGGTTTTTTTGGGTAAAACAATTTCGGAAAAAATATTGAGCGAGCATGCCGGAAGGGAATTGAAGGCCGGCGATATCTCTGTTGTCAGCATAGACGTGGTATTTGCGCAGGATGGGACAGGTCCGCTTGCGGTGAGCCAGTTAAAGAAAATGGGCTTTGACAGAGTGGCAGACCCATACAATTCTGTGTTTTTTATTGACCATGCGGCGCCCAGCCCGAGAAAAGAGCTTTCAGACTCTCATAAGGTTTTACGAAATTTTGCAGCTGAGAGCGGAGCAGTTTTAAGTGATATAAACAGGGGCGTGTGCCACCAGGTAGTGGCTGAGGATTATGCCTGCCCGGGTGATATTGTAATCGGGGCAGATTCCCATACCTGCACCGCAGGAGCCCTGGGGGCATTTGCTACCGGCATGGGCTCGACAGACATTGCTGTGGGTTTTGCGCTTTCAAAGACATGGATGATGGTCCCTCATACAATAAAGGTAAATTTTGAAGGCTCTATTCAAAAGGGAGTTTATGCAAAGGATCTGATTTTGTATCTTATTTATAAAATAACTGCAGATGGCGCAACTTATAAAGCTCTTGAGTTTAGCGGACAGGTAAGCAGTGAGCTTGAAATGGAGGACAGGCTTACTATATCCAATATGGCAGTAGAGGCCGGCGCCAAAGCTGGGATTTTTGCAACTGATGAAAAAACTGAAAATTATCTTAAAAAACAGGGCAGGCCATCATGTTTTAAGGAAATTTTTCCGGACAGTGATGCCGAATATGAACAGGTCATAAATATTGACTGCACTCTTATCGAACCCATGATATCCAGGCCTCATACTGTTGATAATGCTACTGGCATTTCCGGCATTGAAAAAGTAAAAATAGACCAGGTGCTTATAGGCACCTGTACCAATGGCAGGATAAGCGACTTAAGGGTTGCCGCATCAATTTTGAAAAACCGTAAAGTTGCCGGAAGCGTAAGGCTTCTTGTTGTACCGGCATCATCAAATGTTTATATGGATGCTATAAGGGAAGGCTTGATAGAGATATTTATTGAAAGCGGCGCAACTGTGGTCAATCCGGGTTGCGGTCCGTGCGTTGGCGTTCACCAGGGCGCTCTTGCCCAGGGCGATGTCTGCCTTTCAACTCAAAATAGAAATTTTAAAGGCAGGATGGGCAATCCTGAAGGTTTTATTTACCTTTCCTCGCCTGCAACTGCTGCATGGAGCGCGGTTAAAGGATATATTTCAGACCCCAGGGAGGTGCTGGTTTAAATGAATGACAATTTTACAGATAACACAAAAGAAGAGCAGGATAAAAAAGGGATGTTAAAAGGTAAAGCTTTTAAATTTGGTGATGATATATCTACTGATCTTATAGCGCCCGGAAGATATTTTCATCTCCGTTCAAACCTGCCTGAACTGGCAAAACATGTGCTGGAAGACGCAGATGCTGAATTCGCAAAAAAAATAAGTAGGGGAGATATAGTGGTTGCCGGAAAAAATTTCGGGTTGGGCTCAAGCCGTGAGCACGCACCGGCAATCATGAAAATAGCCGGTGTTGGAGCTGTTCTTGCATCCTCTTTTGCAAGAATATTTTTCAGGAACAGCATAAATGTCGGATTGCCTGTGCTTGTCTGCGACACATCATCCATTCAGGACGGCGACAGACTTTTAATAGATTTAAAAAAAGGAATTGTAAAAGATATTGACAGGGATATAGAAATAAAATTTGCCCCACTTCCCGATGTGATGATAAAAATCTTATCTGATGGCGGGCTGGTTGAACATATTACTAAAAATAGAGGTTTTAATTTGTGAAAGGCTGGAATTTATGGGCACTGAAAAACGGAAAGTAACTCTTATACCTGGAGATGGAACAGGTTATGAAATAACTGAAGCAACAAAAAGAGTGGTTGAGGCAACAGGTGCAGCAATACAATGGGATATAGTGCATGCAGGTGCAGACGTGTATGCCAAACAGGGCACAGTGCTTCCTGAAAATGTTCTTGAATCTTTAAGAAATAACAAAGTCGGACTTAAAGGGCCCATAACCACGCCCGTAGGCACAGGGTTCAGGAGCGTAAATGTTGCATTAAGGAAAATATTTGATTTGTATGCATGCGTTAGGCCATGTAAAAGCTATGAAGGCGTAAGAAGCCGGTATAAAGATATAGATATAGTTATAATAAGGGAAAATACTGAAGACCTTTACGCAGGCATTGAATTTGAACATGGCAAAAGCGAAACAATTGAGCTTATTGATTTTATTGATAAAAAAATACAGGTAAGCGTAAAAAAAGACAGCGGCATTTCCATAAAGCCAATATCTGTCTCCGGTTCTGAGAGGATAATAAGATTTGCTTTTGAATATGCCAGGAGCAATAGCAGGAAAAAAGTGACCGGGGTTCACAAGGCCAATATCATGAAATATACTGATGGCCTGTATCTTGAAGTTTTCAGGCGCATATCCGAGGAATATCCTGATATAGAGTCTGAAGACAGGATAGTTGACAATATGTGTATGCAGCTTATACAGAAGCCTGAATTATACGATGTCATTGTGCTGCCGAATCTTTATGGAGATATAATTTCAGACCTTGCAGCAGGTCTTGTTGGGGGCCTTGGCGTCGCTCCGGGCGGAAACATTGGCAAAGATATCGCCCTTTTTGAACCGACCCATGGAAGCGCGCCCAAGTACAAAGGCATGAACAAGGTAAATCCTGTCGCCCAGATGCTTTCTGCCGTAATGATGCTGAGGCATATAAATCTTAACAGCTGTGCGGATATAATGGAAAGCTCAATTGCTGAAGTCATAAAAGAAGGTCTTGCGGTAACCTATGACATGAAACCAGCGCCGGATGATCCTTCTGCAGTGGGAACGAGCCAGATGGCTGATGCAATAATTGAAAAAATAAAAAACAAAGCATTATAACAGGCCCCTGCTTTTATTAAAAATATTTTTAAACAGGTATATTATACCGCCAATAAGCGTGTTTAAAATTATTATGGACAGTATCACAAGCGTGAATATGACCGCATCAGACTCTGCTATCCCGAACTGTTTGAGTATAACAACAGTAATGTTTTCGCGAACGCCTATTCCGCCAACTGAGACCGGGATGTTTGACGACAGTATTATTATGGGGTTTAAAAAGAAGAAAGAGCCAAAACCAAGGTTTATCCCAGCATAAAGATTTGCGAAATAATAGCTTGTTATAAAAATGAACTGGGCAGCCAATGCTGCAATAATGCTTGCATAAACATATCTCAGCTTATTTTTAAATTCAAAAAAAGATTTCCTGAAATCATTGAACTTCTCTTCCAGCCTGTTTAATCTTTTGAACTTTTTAAACAGGCTGTAAAGCTTAAATGTCTGGGGGCGTATTATAGCAAGAAATATAATAAGCATT
>JAFGMJ010000072.1 GCA_016927635.1 Actinomycetota bacterium | reverse complement strand
TTTCTTTTTTATGCAAAATTTAAACTTATTAAACAATATTTATTTAAAGGGTAAATAATAGAAATATTCGTCACTGTAGTTTAAAATATTATTAAAAATAATCATTTAATTATCAGGAGGTAATTTTAAATGCTTGATGGCAAAGCTTTAGGAATTATAACCAGCGGCGGCGATTGCGGCGGTCTAAACGCAGTAATAAAAGGTGCTTCAGGTATGGCTATGGCATATGGAATAGAAAGTTATGTTATCCCAAATGGTTATGCCGGACTGTATAATCTTTACGAGAGAGAGATAATAATAAAACTTGATATTGAAAGGATTGAAAGAATATCATCACTTACGGCTGGCTCACAGGCTGGGAACACAAGAGTCAAGATATCCAAAATAGAGGATGATGAAAAATACAGTAAAATAATTGCAGGTTTAAAAAAATTCAATATAGGCGCACTTGTCATAAGCGGTGGAGATGATACCGGAAGTGTAGTTGTTGACCTTAATAAAAATGATATACCCTGTATTCATGTGCCAAAAACTATGGACCTTGATCTTCACTCCTATTCAGTGGGTGGCGATTCCACAGTTAACAGAATAGCACAATATATTAATGAACTTAAAACAACAGGCAACAGTCATAACAGAGTGATGATAATAGAGGTTTTTGGTAGATATGCAGGGCATACTGCATTCAGGGGAGGGGTTGCTGCCGATGCGGACTGCATTCTTATACCTGAAATCCCTGTTGATTTTGACATAGTTTACAGGCACATGAAAGAGACTTTCATGAGAAGAGTATCATCAAGCGAGTATAAGTCCGGAACATACGTAATAGTAGTCGCAGAAGGCATGACAGATATTTCAGGCTCAAGCATAACAGATGATTCTGTTGGTATTGACTCATTCGGTCATAAAAAATTATCAGGTGTAGGCAAATATGTAAGAGAAAAACTCACTGAAAGGGTTAAAATTGATACAGAAATCATAGATTTCATGAAAGACCAGGGCCTTTTTGTAAAAAAGATGAATGAGGTTCCACAGATAAGAGAAACTGTTCTCGGTTATCTGGTACGTTCCGGAAGCACAAGCGCACTCGATGCAAATTTTGGTAAAGATGCTGGCGCTGGCGCTGTAGTTCTACTGGTAAATGGAATTTCTGGAGTGACTATAACAGGTGTTACAAACGGAAAAGTAGAGTATATTCCTACAGAGGCAGCAATAAAGCAGAGGAAAGTAAGTCCTGAAATGGTTGCTTTTTATGAAAAAATGGGTGTTTGTTTTGGAAGAGAAGTGTCGGCATGCTTCCCTGAATGTATAAATGTTGGGGAAGCCACATGGTGCTATCTATAATATATGAAAGAAAATAAAATGCTGAAAAAAATAAATCCGTCAAAAACAGATGCATGGAAAAATCTCAAATTGCACAGAGATTATATTAAGAGTGTTTCCATGACCGGTCTTTTCAAACAGGACAGAAAGCGTTTTTCCAGGTTTTCTTTATTATTTGAAGATATGCTGGTTGATTTTTCAAAAAATCTTATAACAGATGAAACTATAAGACTTCTTGTAAGGCTTGCAGAAGAAACATGCCTTGCGGATGCGATTGAGCAGATGTTTAAAGGAAGCATTATAAATGAGACTGAAAATCGCGCAGTACTTCATACTGCCCTTCGCAATTTCTCAAACGAGCCTGTTTTATTAAAGGGGCAAAATGTAATGCCGCAGATTAAATCTGTGCTTGAAAAAATGGAAGTATTTTCTGAAAAAATTATTTCAGGGCAGTGGAAAGGCTATAAAAAAGAAAGGATAACAGATATTGTAAATATAGGCATAGGCGGTTCAGATCTGGGTCCCGTTATGGTTACTGAAGCACTCAGGCCATATACGGCAGGACAAATAAACCTCCACTTTGTTTCAAATATTGACGGTACGCATATTATTGAAACATTAAAAAAATTAAAAAACAGTTCGACTCTTTTTATGATAGCATCAAAAACATTTACTACCCAGGAGACCATGACAAATGCATTTACTGCAAGGCAATGGTTTTTAGAAAATGGTGCAGCAGAGGAAGATGTGAAAAAACATTTTGTAGCTATATCTACCAATGAGGCAGCCGTAAAGTCTTTTGGAATTGAGCCTGAAAATATGTTTTCCTTCTGGGATTTTGTCGGAGGCAGATATTCTTTATGGTCAGCAATCGGGCTTTCAATTGCCTGCTCTATAGGATGGAAGAATTATAAGGAATTACTTTCAGGCGCGCATGCTATGGATAACCATTTCAGAAACAGTCCTTTTAAAGAGAATATACCTGTCATGCTTGCGCTTCTTGGAATATGGTATAATAATTTTTTTGATTATCACACGCACGCAATTCTTCCTTATGACCAGTATTTGCACCGTTTTCCTGCATATCTGCAGCAGGCCGATATGGAAAGTAATGGAAAAAGCACCGGCCGAGATGGCAGCGTACTTAATTATCAGAGCGGTCCGGTTATATGGGGTGAGCCAGGAACAAACGGCCAGCATGCTTTTTACCAGCTTATGCATCAGGGCACAAAAATAGTTCCCTGTGATTTTTTAGCGGCAGCAATCAGCCATAATCCAGTCGGCGATCATCATAATATCCTTCTATCAAATTTCTTTGCTCAAACCGAAGCATTGATGAACGGCAAAAATCTTGAAAAAATAAAAGCCGAAATGCATAATAGCGGGTTTAATGAAATTGAAATCAAAAGTACTGCACCTTTTAAAGTGTTTAAAGGTAACCGTCCCACAAATTCAATTCTTTATAAAAAGCTGACCCCGAGGACTCTTGGCAGTCTTATTGCAATGTATGAACATAAAATATTTGTCCAGGGAATAATTTGGAATATTTACAGTTTTGACCAGTGGGGTGTTGAGCTTGGTAAAGAACTGGCAAAAAAAATTTTACATGAACTGCAAGACAAAAATGAAGTAGCATCTCATGACTCTTCTACAAACGGTCTTATAAACTATTACAGGAAAATAAATAAAGCCTTATAGTATTTGTAGCATCTTAATATTTTTTCTTA
>JAFGMJ010000071.1 GCA_016927635.1 Actinomycetota bacterium | reverse complement strand
AGCGTGTTCTGCGCAAAATGATAGAAAACGACAGCATAAATTCTATGATTTTTTGGGGCCCTCCTGGCTGTGGAAAAACAACACTTGCAAGAATAATTGCCAAAACAAGCAAAAGCCGCTTCATTTCCTATTCAGCAGTTATATCAGGCATAAAACAGATTAAAGATGTTATGGAAATAGCCGGGTATAAGCAAAAAAAACACAATAAAAAGACAATACTATTTATAGATGAGATACACAGATTTAATAAAGCGCAGCAGGATGCCTTTCTTCCATATGTGGAAAACGGCACAATAATATTAATAGGCGCAACTACGGAGAACCCCTCTTTTGAGATAATATCTGCCCTGCTTTCAAGATGCAAGGTCTTTGTACTAAATAAACTGTCTCATGAAGAAATAAAGACATTGCTTTTAAGGGCTATTTCGGATAAACATCGGGGTTTCGGCAAAAGCCTCATTGCTGTTGAAAAAGATGCGATTGATTTTATAGTGCGCCACTGTGACGGTGATTCAAGGATAGCATATAATATTCTTGAAATGGCAGCAAATAGCATTTCTTCCCAGCTTACCCTCAAATCAAAAGCTGACTCAATATCTTCTAAAGCCATAAAATCAGGTAATAAAAAAAACGGCAGCCTTAAAATAGATGTCCCGCTGGTTGAAAACATAATACAGAGAAAAGCTCTTTTATATGATAAAAACGGCGAAGAGCATTATAATCTCATATCTGCGCTTCATAAAAGTATGAGAGGAAGCGACCCTGATGCCTCGGCATACTGGGCAGCCAGAATGCTTGAAAGCGGCGAGGACCCTATGTATATTCTCAGAAGAATGGCAAGGTTTGCATCAGAAGATATCGGCCTGGCAGATCCCCATTCCATGTCAATTGTAATTGCTGCAAAAAATACTTTTGAATTCATCGGTCCGCCTGAAGGTCACCTTGCAATTATTGAAGCAGCAATATATCTTTCCCTTGCACCAAAAAGCAATTCACTTTACAAAACTTTGAATACCATACAGGCGGATATAAAAAAATACCAGTCCCTGCCTGTTCCGCTTCATATAAGAAATGCCCCAACCGGCCTGCTGAAAGAGATAGGTTATGGAAAAGATTATCAATACCCTCATGATTTTAAAAATGCAATCGTTGAACAGGAATTTCTTCCGGATGCCCTTACCGGCAGGAAATATTACAAACCAGTTGAAAGAGGTTATGAAAAAGAGCTCAAAGCAAGAATAGAAAAAATAAACTCACTTAAAAAGGAATTAACAGAAAAGAAGAAACAATAGCAATAAAGTGCTGGCTATATTTATCTTTTTATGAGAAGTTCGGCAATCTGTATAGCGTTTAGCGCTGCGCCTTTTCTTAACTGGTCTCCGACAGCCCATATGCACAGGCCATTTGAAATGGATATATCTTCCCTTATCCTGCCTACATATACTTCATCCCTGCCCGAAGTATCAAGCGGGGTCGGATAAAGAAGATTTTTAATATCGTCTTTAAGAATCACGCCACTGGCTGCGCTTAATGCTGCTTTTGCCTGCTCTGCAGAAATTTTTTCAACAGTTTCTATGCTTATAGCTTCGGAATGTGATGTAAATACAGGAACCCTTACGGTTGTGGCAGAGACTTTTATTGAATAATCATTGAAAATCTTTTGTGTCTCGTCATTCATTTTAATCTCTTCTTTTGTATAGCCATTTTCCATAAAAATATCTATATGGGGTATAACATTGAATGCTATCCGGACAGGAAATACTTCGTTTTTAACATTATCAACGCCCCTGCATATCATATGCTCTGTCTGGTTATTCAATTCCGCAATAGCTTTGGCCCCTGCGCCTGAGACAGCCTGATAAGTACTAACCACTATTCTTCTTATCCTTGAAATATCATAAATTGGTTTTACCGCAACTGCCATAATTATTGTTGAACAGTTAGGATTTGCGATGATTCCATTATGTTTAAAAACTTCATCGGGATTTACTTCTGGAACTACCAGAGGAACATTCTTTTCCATCCTGAATGCGCTGCTGTTATCTATAACCACAGCGCCGCTATCAACAGCAAAAGCGGCAAACTTTTTTGACCTTGAGGCGCCTGCAGAAAATAAGGCAATGTCAACATTTTTAAATGATTTTTCATTAAGCTCTTTTACTTCAATTTCTTCTGATTTAAACCTGATTTTTTTGCCTGTAGATCTTTCTGATGCAAGCGCACACAGATTTCTAACCGGAAACTCTCTTTGTTGCAGAATAGATAAAAATACCTGGCCCACAGCGCCGGTGACTCCGGCAATAGCTACATTGTATTCTTTCATGGCCAATCCCTTATTTAATAAACTATATCTTTAATTGTCCAGCTTAAAACTGTTATGTAAAGTTTTAACCGCTACTTTAACCTTATCTTTTCTTATAACACATGATATCCTTATTGGAGAAGTGCTTATCATTTCTATATTTATATCATTATTTGCAAGCACTTCAAACATTCTTGCAGCAACACCTGGGTGAGTCTGCATGCCGGCGCCAACAATTGATACCTTTGCCACATCCGGGTCAAGGTTATAGTCTAAAAAACCCAGGGTTTCCTTAAGTTTATCAAGCAAAGCTTTTGCAAGATTGATGTCTTCAGTTTTTATAGTATATGATATAGTTGCAATTCCTCTTTCGCTGACATTTTGTACAATTAAATCCACGTTGATGTTCTCAGCTGCAAGGGCTCCAAATAGCTTGGAGGCAATGCCTGGTATATCTTTGAGACCGAACACAGATACCTTTACTTCATTCATATCATAAGTTACACCTGTTATTAAAGGTCTTTCCATTTTTTCTGTGATTTTTGAATCATCCATCACCCATGTCCCTTCGTTATCATTAAAACTTGATCTAACATGCAGCACCACAGAATGTTTTTTTGCAAATTCAACAGCCCTTAAATGCAGCACTTTGGCTCCTGAGGAAGCTAGTTCCAGCATTTCTTCATAGGATAGCTTGCCGATTTTTCCTGCCTCAATGACAATATTCGGGTCAGTACTGAAAACACCATCGACATCGGTATATATTTCACAATATTTGGCATCTAGAGCGGCTGCAACAGCAACCGCTGTCGTGTCAGAGCCTCCTCTGCCTAGGGTGGCAATATCTCCTGAAGTTGTTATTCCCTGAAAACCCGCAACTATGACTATATTGCCATTGCGGATTTCCTTCATTATTCTTGTATTGTTTATATTCAATATCTTTGCATTTGAATAAACCTCATCTGTGAGAATGCCGGCCTGGCTACCCGTCAATGAAACACATTCATATCCTTTTGCCTGTATGGCCATTGAAAGCAGCGCAATAGATACCTGCTCTCCAGTAGCTAAAAGCATGTCCATCTCTCTTCTGTTTGGCTCAAGAGATATTTTTGAGGCAATATCAATAAGTTCATCGGTGGTTTTACCCATTGCAGAAACCACAACCACCACGTCATTTCCTGCTTCTTTGGCTTTTATTACACGTTCAGCTACACGTTTTATTTTATCGGTATCACCCACTGAGGTGCCACCGAACTTCATAACAATTATTTCTTTTTTTGCTCTCATCTATTCATTTTTTTTATAATTTTAAATATCAGTAATTATTATATAAGCATCTTTAAAAAACAATATTTCCATCAGACATGCTTTTATATATTCTGTATTTTTCAGCGGCTTCAACCTCAGCTTCTGAAAACAGCTTCTCAGCCATTTCCGGGAATGTCTTCATAAGAGAGGAGTATCTTACCTCACCCATTAAAAAATCCCTGAAAGATTCTTTTGGTTCTTTTGAATCCAGCCTGAAAGGATTGGCGCCTTCAAGCTTTGCATCAGGATTATACCTGTAAAGATGCCAGTATCCCGCTTCTACAGCCTGTTTTTGCCTTAACTGGGAGTGTGCCATACCTGCCTTCAAGCCGTGATTTATACATGTCGCATATGCTATTATAATAGAAGGCCCTTTATATGCTTCCGCTTCAGAAATCGCTTTTAGGGTATGGTTCATATTGGCACCCATAGCTATCTGTGCAACATATATGTAGCCGTAAGTCATTGCAATCAGGCCAAGGTCTTTCTTTTTAACCTTTTTACCGCTTGTAGCAAATTTTGCAACAGAGCCCTTGGGTGTGGATTTTGACGATTGTCCACCCGTATTTGAATATACTTCAGTGTCAAGTACAAGTATATTAATATCCTGGTTTGATGCCAGCACATGGTCAAGACCGCCATAACCTATATCATATGCCCAGCCGTCGCCGCCAATGGACCAAACTGATTTTTTAACGAGGTAATCCTTAAGCCTGAGAATCTCATTTTTAAGATTCTCTGTTGAAATATCATTGAATTTTGACCTGGAAAGAAGTTCTATAACTCTTTCAGAAATCTCAATACTTGACTTTCCTTCATTTTTATTGCCTATCCATGTTTTTAGAGCTTCCTGTAAGTCTGGATCAATGGTCTTTATAAGCATTTCATTTATCATATTTTCAAGTCTGTCGCGAAGCTGTTTTACGCCAAGCATCATTCCAAATCCATATTCGGCATTATCCTCAAAAAGCGAATTTGCCCATGCAGGCCCCCTGCCTTTGGAATTGAAAGTATATGGTGTAGACGGAGCAGTGCCGCCCCATATTGATGAGCAGCCGGTTGCATTTGCAATCATCATACGGTCGCCAAATAGCTGTGTAAGAAGTTTAACATAAGGCGTCTCACCACATCCGCCACAGGCGCCTGAAAACTCCATAAGAGGCTGTTTAAACTGGCTTCCCTTTATTGTATCTGCAGACACAAGGTTTTCTTTTGGCTTTACTGTCATTGCAAATTCCCATAGTTCTTTCTGTTTTTCCTGTGATGCAAATGGCTTCATTACCAGAGCTTTTTCTTTTGCTGGGCATATGTCAGCACAATTTCCGCATCCGGTGCAGTCAAGATAGCTTATCTGCATCCTGTATTTTAAACCTTCAAGACCTTTTCCTTTAGCATCTATCATCTCAAAATCTTCCGGAGCTTTTTTAGACTCTGCTTCATCAAGAAGAAATGGTCTTATAACAGCATGCGGACATACATATGAACACTGATTACATTGTATACAATTATCTTTCTGCCATTCAGGCACATCTATTGCAATGCCTCTTTTTTCATATGCGGTTGCGCCTGCTTTAAAAGAGCCATCCTCTGCGCCCACAAAAGCGCTGACAGGTATGCTGTCACCTTCATGCCTGTTTACAATGCGAAGCAAATTCCTGATATGATCAGGTTCGATTGCAGCCTTTATATCAGCTATTTCTACTTCTTGACTCCATCTTTCTGGAACGTCTACTTTAATTATGGCATCGACACCTCTGTCTATTGCCTTATAGTTCATCTGGACTACGTCTTCCCCTTTGGTTCCATAAGTTTTTACTACAGCTTTTTTCATATAATCTATGGCATCATCGATAGGTATTACATTTGCTAGTTTGAAAAACGCAGCCTGCATTATCATGTTTATTCTTCCACCAAGACCGATTTCAACAGCTATTTTTGTAGCATCTATAATATAAAAATTGATATTATGCTCAGCGAGGTATTTTTTCATTGCCCCAGGAAGTTTTTCCTCAAGCTCTTGTTTGCTCCACTGACAATTTAAAAGAAAGGTGCCTCCGTCTTTTAATCCTTTAAGAAGATTAAACTGATTGACATATGCCTGGTTATGGCAGGCTGTAAAGTCTGAATTCGAAACAAAATAGGGCGATTTTATTGGTTTTTTACCGAATCTCAAATGAGATATAGTTACGCCGCCAGATTTTTTTGAATCATATTCAAAATATCCCTGGGCATACATATCTGTATTATCCCCTATTATTTTTATCGAATTTTTGTTGGCACCCACTGTACCGTCTGAACCAAAACCCCAGAACTTACAGCTTATTGTGCCTTCAGGAGTGGTCACTATCTCATCTTTTACCTGTAGCGAATAATGTGTGACGTCATCATTTATGCCTATAGTAAATCCATCTTTGGGAGATTTTTCTTTCAGGTTATCAAATACTGCTTTTATCTGTGAAGGTGTTGTGTCCTTTGAAGACAGGCCATACCTGCCTCCGATAATTAAGGGCTTATTATCCTGGTTATAAAAAACAGCCTTGACATCTCCAAACAGCGGTTCCCCTATAGAACCCGGCTCTTTTGTTCTGTCAAGAACTGCAATTCTTTTTACGCTTTTTGGCAGTACGTTTAGAAAGTGGTTTACTGAAAATGGCCTGTAAAGCCTTACTTTTATAATGCCCGCTTTTTGGCCTTTGGAAATTAGATAATCAATAACCTCTTCAGCAGTTTCAGTAACTGAACCCATTGCAATAATAATGTTTTCAGCATCCGGAGAGCCGTAATAATCAAAAAGATTGTATGTCCTGCCTGTTATTTCACTGATTTTCTTCATATAATCCTCAACTATTGCAGGTACGGCGTCATAAAAACTATTTTGAGATTCCCTGGCCTGGAAGAATATATCAGGATTCTGTGCTGTGCCTTTGGTGAAAGGATGCTCAGGATTTAATGCCCTTCCCCTGAACCTATTTAAAGCTTCATGGTCAAGAAGCTTTTTAAATACATCATAATCTATTACTTCAATTTTCTGTATTTCAGATGATGTCCTGAAACCATCAAAAAAATGAAGAAAAGGTATGCTGGATTTTATGGCTGAAAGATGGGCTATTCCTCCGAGGTCCATTATTTCCTGCACTGAACTGGAAGCAAGCATTGCCCAGCCGGTTTGCCTGCATGCCATCACATCTGAATGATCGCCAAAAATAGAAAGTGCATGTGTTGCAACGGTACGCGCGCTGACATGAAGAACGCCCGGCAGCAGCTCTCCGGCTATTTTATACATATTAGGTATCATAAGAAGAAGGCCCTGAGAAGCCGTAAAACTTGTTGAAAGAGCGCCTGCAGAAAGAGCACCGTGCACTGACCCGGCCGCACCTCCTTCTGATTGAAGTTCAACAACCATTACCGGTTGTTCAAAAATATTCATTTTACAGTGTGCAGCCCAGTCATCTGTATATTCTCCCATGGAAGATGACGGGGTTATGGGATATATGGCAGCAACATCAGTCATTGCATAACCCACATATGCTGCCGCAGTATTTCCATCCATGGATTGCATTTTCTTATTTTT
>JAFGMJ010000007.1 GCA_016927635.1 Actinomycetota bacterium | reverse complement strand
TTATAATTATTTCCTGGAACCGGCAGTTCCTTTCTTTTTGTCTTTGAGGCAATATATTCAATACTGTGGCCGCTGAGGGCTGAGAAGTTCAATGATTTATGATCAGTTTTAAAATCTATTCTGCCGCCTGTGTTTTCAAAGCTCCAGTAAATGAAAGAATCAAAGGTATTGCAATATTTAAGTTCAAATATTCCTTTTATTTTTTTCCCGTTTATTTCAAATAATATGCTGCTGCCCTTCTCTTGGTAACTTTCATCCCTGTTTACCATCCCTTCCGAAAATTCAATTAATTTTAATTTTCCTATATCCCATACCATTACCGGTCCTCTTCCATAAGCACCTTCATGAATAAAACCTTCAAAATAGGCCCATGGCAAATAATGGTCGTTTACAAGTACGGCATGTGTTTTATTTTTTACTTCTAAAAACGGGTTAGAAGGAAGTGTCCATGATTTTAATACCCCGTTTCTAATTTCCAGTCTTAAATCAAAATGCGGCATAATGCTATCGTGTTTCTGCAGGACAAATATGGGGCTTTTTAATATGTATTTTAATGTTTTAGAATAATCTGTCATAGTAAAATCGCCATTCCAGTATTTCCTTATTTCCAGCTCTCTGATTGTAATCTTTTCCTCCTTTAATTAATTAGTATGCTTATTAATCTATCTCTCTATGCCCGGCCTGGCAATAATTCCTTTTTGGTAATAATGCTTTATTTCTTTCATTTCTGTTACAAGATCTGCAAGTTCGATTATCTTAGGATGGACCTTTCTGCCAGTTAAAACAAGTTCAACATTCTCAGGTTTTAAACTCATTATTTCAAGCACTTCGTCTACTCTTATTAGTCCAAAGTGAAGAGCAACATTTATGACTGTCAGTGGCTTAATAAAGAATACACACCCGCATACAGTGGCGGTACCGCTCCGGACTTTGAAGCTATTCTAAAACTGATTTTATGCGTTTTAAACCTTCAGTTATATTTTCCCTTGAAATTGCGTATGAAAGGCGTATATATTCCTGCGTTTCAGCTGAAGTCTTTGGTCCAAAAGATGTTCTTGGAAGGACTGCAACATTTCCTTCATGCAATAACTTCTGCTGAAGTTCCACTGAGTCTTTCAATCTGAGATTTTTGCATGCCTCTGTAACATTTGGAAAAACATAAAATGCCCCCTTTGGCAATAAACAGCTTACTCCTTTTATACCATTTAATCCGGCAACGATTAAATCTCTCCTGTACTTAAACTCTTCGACCATTCGGTCCGGTTCTTCACAACTGCCTTTATATGCTTTAATGCCTGCATATTGCGTAAATGTAGCAGCACACGTAACTATATTGGTGTTTAGCGATATCATCACTGGTGTAAGCTCTTTTGGTACAATACCATACCCAAGCCTCCATCCCGTCATTGAATATATTTTCGAGAATCCATCAATTAGGACAGTTCTCTCTGGCATACCTTTAATGGAAATTATGCTTGAAAATGAATCATCATATGTAATACCGCTGTATATTTCATCGCTCATAACCCATAAATCATTTTTAATCGATACTGCAGCTATTTCTTCAAGATCTTCCCGGCTTAAGACGCTTCCCGTAGGGTTCTGGGGTGAATTTAGAATAATCATTTTTGTTTTTTTTGTTAAAGCTTGTTTTAAATCATCTATGTCGAACCTGAATTCTCTTTCTTCAACAAGAGGAAGTGCTACGGGTTTACCTCCAATATAATTAATAAGCGATTCGTATATCGGATAACCCGGATTTGGGTATATGACTTCATCGCCATCTTCAACAAGTGCGCTTATTGCATAAAATATTATCGGTTTGGTACCAGGGCCGACAATAACATTATCCATATCAATATTTATTTTTCTTGTCTTGTTTATATACTCAGCAACAGCTCTTCTAAAATCCGGTATGCCTGCAGGAGGACCGTAATGAGTCAGGTTTGCTTTAATTGCGTCTATTCCGGCAGATTTTATATTAAAGGGCGTGTCAAAATCCGGTTCGCCTACGCCAAAATTAATAATATCCCTACCCTGTTCCTTAAGTTTTGTTACTTCAGCAAGCACAACGAATGCATTCTCGCTGCCAAGCCTATCTATTCTTTTTGCAAGCCTCATAAATTCCCTCCGGGGCATTTTAACTTATTTTTTGTGATTTTATTACTTTTTTGGTAAAACTGCCTTTATGCAATAAGAAAAAAAGAATTAAAATTGCATTTTAACTCTTTTTTACAATAAAATCATCTATCATGCCAAGAAATTGTTTAATAGTAAAATCAAGCCCCCTTATAAGGCAAACCTTGGTATTGTCTTCTGGGAAAAAAATATGCCGCACATGGCAAACTGGGCCTGGATTCTATTAATGATTTATTTTTGGGCCTTTATTGCAATAAAAGAACCCTCGCCATATCCTTCCTTTACAGGCTCAACATCATTTATCTTATCCAGGGGTTTAAAAATCGTCTGCCTGAACTGGAAATTTTTAAAACCTGTAAGCTTCAAAAGAGAAATAACTTCTTCTGTGGAATAAAAAACAGCAATTTTATAAAAAAGGCTTTTTTCTTTATATTTCTGATAAATCTTGCCTGTATCACTATTTTTATCCACAAAACCGTTTATAAAAAAACCTCCTGGTTTTAATATTCTGTGTACTTCTGAAAAAGCTTTTTCTGCATCATCCAGGAAACATAAAGTCGTAACCATTAAGGCAAGATCAAAACTTTCATCTGCAAGTGGCAGTTCTTCTGCTATTCCTTCAAATACATTGATACCTTTGCTTATTGCGATTTTTTTCATTTTGTCAGAAGGGTCAACTCCAGACTTTATTTTTAAAGGTACTGCAAACTTTCCACTTCCAACACCTATCTCAACAGCAGTATCAAAATCTGGCATGAAATCCTTTATGGCATTTAATTCAGACTGGTATGCATATTCATTTTTAATAAACCATTCCTCATATTTTAATGCATGTTTTTCAAAAGGCTCAATTTTTGGCATTTACTTTCACCCACCTTCCGTAAATAATTAATACTCAAAACTTTTTAATGATTCTATTTTTTTAAAATAAAAATTAATTTTATCAGCTTACTCTGTATCTTTTCTTTTTTTCAATTCTGTCCAAACTTAACCTGACTTTTGTTATTCTTTTTTGCAAATCAACCAATATTTCATTTAAATCCTGGGCTTGGAACTTCTTTGCAACAGCAATTTCCTCATCAGGTTCTTTTATATGTTTAATTGCAGACCTTGGGCAGACATATACGCATCTAAGACACTCACTGCACATATTCATGTCTATATGAGCTTTACCGGATATTATATTTATTGCACCGTTAGGGCAATTTTTCACGCATAATTTACAGCCGGTACAGGAGTTTTTATCAATATATAGCATTATTTAACCTTTTTTAAGTATATAAGATTTCTGGGTGAATTTATAATAATTTCGATGATTTGCTAAAATAAATCAGAGACTTAAAAATTACAGAATCTACTTTCCTTCTAGGTCACTGTTTAAAATTCTTAGCTGCTCCAGAGTCCTCTCAGCAATTATTCTTTCATTTTCAAAATGTTTTATCATCCTGTTAAGGCATTTTTGGCCTTCTTTTTCATTTCCAAGTAACTGCTCGCAATCAGCCATAAACCTTTTTGTTTCTTCAATGTTTTCTTCAATCCTGTCTGTGGTTTTTTCGCTGTCATGCCTTACTGCATCTTCAGGGCATACCTCATGGCAAATCCCACAGCGAATACAATTTGTCATGTCTATTATGGCAGTGCCGTCAGACATATATATTGCATCAACGGGACATTCATCCACACATGTTTGGCAGCCCGTACACCTGTCTTTATCTATCCATGGCATTTTTACCTCCGGATAATTTATTTAGCTATTAGCACAATTCATTTAAAATATTATTAAATCAGCTGGCTTCAGATTTTTCCTCATCAGGCATATACTCCTCTTCCCATACCTTATCGGCAATTTTTGCATATGCGGCTGCATAAGCGTCAAGGTCTTTGGCAAGATCAGTTATTATTGTTTCAGCACCATCATGAGTAGGATGAGCTCCGGTTTCTGCAACAATATCTCGAAGTATATGAGGGTTATCTATAATTGAGCATGGCCTCAAATGATTAGGCGTATATGGCTGTCTTTTCCTGAAAGCCATAAAAAACGGACCTGTGATTACTTCTGCCAGACTTTTTTCCTTAATATTATCAGCAGCAAAATGAACGAATACACACGGCTCCACATCACCGTTTACATTTATATGCAGATAGTTTTTACCTCCAGCCATACAACCATTTACAAGGTTTCCATCATTCCAGAAATCGGCGACTATTAAGTTTTTAGTTTTTCTGATTTCCAGGATTCTTTGCCTCCTGAAATCTCTCTGTTCCGGTGTTGGCATAAGCTCAAGATTAGGTTCACGTCCAATAGGTATATAATTAAAATACCAGCCAATAAAGCACCCCTTTTCAATAAAGAAATCTACAAAAGCATCACTTACAACTAGCTCGTTATTTGCCCTGGTTGCTGTAACTGAATAACCAAAAAGAACCCCATTTCTTTTTAAATTATCCATTGCAGTCATTATCTTGTCCCAGGTGCCCTTGCCTCTTCTTGCTTCAGTCTCTTCTTTAAAACCTTCTACGCTTATGCATGGTAGAGCATTTCCAAGCTCTGCAAGTTTTGCAGCCACTTCATTACTTATCAATGTGCCATTGGTGTAAATCTGGAAAAAAGAATCATTGTGCCTTTCAAGAAAATCCAATAGCATTGGCCATGCAAATGGCTCGCCTCCAGTTATTACAAAGAAATATATGCCCATATCATTGGCCTCTTTTATTATCCTGTTGCAGACTTCATAAGGCAGGTCATCTTTTTTTGAATACTGCCATGCATAGCAGCCAATACACCTGAGATTGCATTTCATGGTTGGACTGAGCACCAGGTGATTTGGCGGCGTTATGCCATATTTTTCAGTAAAAGCCTTTCTTTTTGGCTGGCCCTGTATCATTGCGTTATTAATTAAATTCATTACAACTTTATTTTTTACTGATGGCGCCATCTTTAAAGAAGCCTTCTTAAGGTTTACAAGAAGATTTTCGAGAAAATCCCTTTCTTCCTTTTTTTTCAGCTTATAGACT
>JAFGMJ010000070.1 GCA_016927635.1 Actinomycetota bacterium | reverse complement strand
TACAATTTATTATATAAATCTTACAATAAGAATACTTTTCTGGCTCACAGGGTTCTGGTTTTTGTTTAAGATCCCTTTTTGTTCAAATATTTATAAGAAAGAAAAAGAAAGTAAAGACTTTTCTTTTTCAGACTTAAAACTCTCAGTTATAATACCTGCAAGAAATGAGGAAAAAATTCTGCCTTTGCTTTTTGATTCTCTTAAAAGACAGACTGTTTCCCCCTATGAAATAATACTGGTAAATGACCAGTCCTCAGACGGTACTGCACAGGTAGCTAAAAACTATGGGGCAAAGCTAATAAATATTGAAAATATCCCTGAAGGATGGCTCGGCAAACCCTGGGCGTGCCATAATGGCGCACTCAATTCTTCCGGCAATATTCTTTTGTTTCTTGATGCAGATACAAAACTTCACCATGACGGACTGGAGAAACTTTTGTTCTGTTATTTGCATTACAACGGCGTTATAAGCGTACAGCCATACCATAGAATAAAAAAGCTTTATGAAAATTTTGCCTCATTTTTTAACCTGGTCCTGATGGGTTCAATGAATGTTTTTACCCCCCGCCAGTTCAAAGTCAAACCTATAGGCGCGTTTGGCCCATGTCTTTTATGCGACAGGAAATCATATTTAGAGATTGGCGGACATGAAAGCGCAAAAGGCGAAGTACTTGAAGACCTTGAAATTGGTAAAAAGTTTATAAAACACGGCAATGATGTTTACTGTTTTGGCGGCAAGGGGACTATAGATTTCAGGATGTATCCGGATGGGGTATTAAGCCTGGTAAATGGTTTTGCAAAAGGATTTATAATAGGAGCAAAATCAACCTCAATAGTCAATCTTTTTCTGGTAATTTTCTGGATTGCAGGCTCCTTTTACCCCGTTACCTTACTGATTGGATTAATATTTGATTATAGCCTTATAGATTTATTAATCGGTATTTCATTTTATATAGCTTATGTTGTGCAGACAAGGTGGATGCTTTCAAGAATAGGCAGCTTCAGCATCATCACTTCATTATTTTTCCCTGTATTTATTATTTTTTTCATACTTATATTTTTCTGGTCACTAATTGCAGCCATATTTAAAATCAACATAAAGTGGAAAGACAGGCATGTAAGCAATAATCACATTAACAGGAAAAAAAAGTAAAATGGTTTTTCAATTATCACATTTCTGGCTTATATTTTTAAATATATTAACCTGGATTATAATACATCTGGGCATATCGTATGCATGTACAAAAATACCTTTAAGCAGTTTCAACAGAAATAACTGGTTATACAGGATAAAAAAATGTGAAAGACAGGGCAAACTGTATTTGCATTTTTTCAAAATAAAAAGCTGGAAAAATATGATCCCGGACGGAGCAAAGCTTTTCAGGGGAGGTTTTCCTAAAAAAAATCTTGAAAGTTGCGACAGCAGGTATCTTAACAAATTTATGCTTGAAACATGCAGGGGCGAACTGACACACTGGCTGCAGATACTTCCTGCAGGCATATTCTTTTTATGGAATGTGTGGTGGTCTGGACTGATAATGATAGCATATGCACTGATTGCAAACATACCTTGCATACTCCTGCAGAGATATAATCGGGCAAGACTTATAAGAGTTATTGATGCAAATAAAAATCCGGATTAAATATAGATACTTATAAAGTAATTATTTTATATTAAAATATGCAAATCCCTACAGGCTGCTGTTCCATTCTTCAAAATAAAAAGAATGTTCTATTACTATATCGTCCACAGAATGCTTATGATTAAAAATTTTAGCTATAACGGGACATTTAACCTTGAGAAGAAAGAAAATATTTCCCTTTTCTTCAAGAAGTGCTTCAAGATTTCCCTGGCCTTTTGAAATTATAAGATCTGCAGAAGCAAATGCCTTTTTGAACTCCTCAGAGCATCTTGGTAGATGCGCTGCAGGCATATCAACGCCAGTTGTTATAATCTTTGCAAATTTTTCCATTCCCACCATTAATGCATCTTCAACAGTGCAGTCATTTAAAGCCGGGCCTCCCCTTACTGCATAAGTTATCCTGCCTTTTTTATCAAGCTTTTCATTCAAAAATTGTATGAATATCCGATCAAAAACTATTTCTCCAGCGTTATCACCTATATAGAGTATTTCTTCGGCTTTTATCAATTCCTGTTTGAATTTTTTAATATTCTCTTTATCAAGTTTTTGTAAGATTGCAGCATCTATTGACTCCAGGAGCTTTTTTTTGGTTATTTTTTTACCCTGCATCACGTCTATGCTGTTTCCTGCAAGACAGACCCTAAGAGCCATATCAAACCAGTTTTTTGATTTTTCGATTTTTTTGACAAGCTCATTGCTTATATCCATACAGATGCGGTTAAATTCTGCCTTAAAATCCCTGTACGGATCATTTCCTTCTATATTCTCTTTAACAATATTTGCTACATCACGATAAAGCTCAAGATGATTTTTATAGTTGCCGAATTGCGCAACCTTTAGCAGCACTTCCTTTGTAGTTTTTTCAATCAGCTTTGCATCACTGGTTAAAAGCTTCGCTGAATTTATAGCAGACCTTATATGGCATGGTATGCAGTCAAGATAAACCTTCAATTATTTTCCTCTTTTATTTATATTATAAAAATGTTTTTTATTTCTTAATGCTTTTAATTCAATGCAGTAGAGCAAAAAGAAATACTTTTTTAAAACTTTAATGTATCCGGAGAGGTATTATACTTGTAAAAATAACCATTTACAATTATTATTGACGAAATTTTTTTAGTTTTTAACAGGCCTTCTTTTTTTCACTAAAAGTAAACAATATTTTTAAGAGCTGATATTTGGAAAAAACTATAATTAAAGAACTTGGTGAATACATACCAGGCAAATTTAACACTATTACAATAAATAAGCTTAAAGAGTTTGTTGTAATACCTTACTTCATCGACTGGTATAAAAGCGCCGAATCAAATAAGATTTTCCCTTTATTTATACAGGAGCTTTCAGACTTAAATCCTACTTATTTTAGTATTCCGCAAATACTTACAAGAAATCCTTTTTTTGATCATACAAAAATAAAATATTTTGCCGCATACAGGTCGGGTATTCCAGCCGGCAGGGTTATGGCTTTTACTGATTACAACTATAATAAGCAGCATAATAATACCTACGGCTGGTTTGGCCTGTTCGAATCAATTGAGGACGAAAATACTGCAGAGCAGCTGATTGATAATGCGATTGACTATCTTAAAAAAAATGACTGCAATATTATACTTGGCCCTGCTAAATTCAACGCAAGCGGTGAAATAGGATGCCTGGTTGATGGCTTTGGCTTTAAGCCTTATTTTATGGAACCATACAATGCATCATATTATAAACATTTCTTTGAAAAATACGGCTTTATAAAAGAAAATGACTGGTATTCGATAAAAACCGATATAGCTATTGCAAGCAGGTATATTGAACGCATAGAAAGGCTCAACCAGAAAACCAATGGAACAAAAAGAGATATAAGCTCTGCAAACGGCTATATAATAAGAAATGTGGACTTCAAAAACCTTAAAAATGAAATACATATAATAAGGGACCTTTACAATGGGGTCTGGAACCATGGCAACCACCCCCAGCAGTCGATTCTTACTGAGAAAGAATTTGATATCCTTGCGGCCGGTATAAAAGCAGTTGCTCTTGAGGAGCTTCTTTTTATAGTGGAAAAAAATAAATTACCGGTTGGAGTATCGGTAACTCTGCCTAATATTAATGAGCTTATAGATGCCTATGATAAAAGCAATGCCAGCTTTCCCTCAAGAAATTTTTTCAGTTTTCGAGATTTAAAAAGGGACATTACTATTTTCAGCAGAATGCAGAAAAAATTAAAAGAAAAAAACTTCAATAGCGCAAGAATACTTATACTTGGTGTCAAAGAAAATGCAAGGAAAACAGGCATAGACACAAAACTTTATTATGAGACCTTCAAAACAGCAACCAGGCTGGGCTTTAAGAAAGGTTCGGGTTCGCAGCTTGCAGACGTAAACAAGGATATATTAAACCCGATGCTAAAAATCGGAAAAGTCGCAATGACCTGGCGGGTTTTCAGACTTAATCTTTAGATCATTTTAAAAAATCCTGGATATCTTTACCAAACTCTTGTTTTGGCAGAATAATTTTATTTCTTGCAGTAATTATAGCCAAATATATTGCCAGTATAAGTGCCATTAACAGGAATGCGAGGATTATATTCATTGCAAAAAAAAGGTTAAAGCTATCCAGTATAAAACCCAGCAGCCATGGTGCGCTCAACCCGCCAAGCCCCCCGCAAAGTATTATAATTGAAATGACAAAATTTTTCTTTTCAGGATATTTTATGCCGCCTATGGATACAATCAAAGGCCAGATACCGGCAATAAAAATCCCTGCGAGAATGAATGCAGAAATAACCAGGTATGCATTTGAAAAATATATTCCAAAACCAAGAAAAATTATAGTTAAAATAATTATAATTGTCAGCAGGTTTGCAATCTTTATCTTTCTTGAGAGCAAACCGGTAATTATTCGCCCTGCAATTGTTGAAAACCAGAACAAGGATAAAACCTGTCCAGCTAAAACCTCATTAATTGCTTTATTAAGCCTCAAAAATGTGGGTATCCATGTAGCAAGACCGGTCTCTGCACACACATAAAAAAACATTAAAAGCATTAAGAATATAAAAATTGATTTATTTTCCAGCCTGAAGGCTGAGGTAAAATTTCCTGATGTTGTGCTATTTTTAGATACTTCATAATCAAAATCAGAAATATCAATAAAAAAAATTATAATTAAATTAATACAACATAGACCCGCAGCGATAATATAGGAATATTCCCATCCTAAATCGTATTTTATTGTAAATACGGGCAGTAATGGGCCTGTGAATGCTCCCAGACCAAAAAATATTTGACTGATGTTGACAAATAAT
>JAFGMJ010000069.1 GCA_016927635.1 Actinomycetota bacterium | reverse complement strand
TTTAATAAGTGGAGCCGGCGGACCGACTTGAACGGACAACCTGCTGATTACAAATCAGCTGCTCTGCCAATTGAGCTACGCCGGCAAAACTTTAAATTAAAGCCTGCATAAATTAGCTTACATATTATCCTAATCTATTTGGCCGATGTCAAGTATTGTAAGTATCTATTTTTTAAATTTCATTCCGGATTTTTTAAAGTCATTCCATAGCGCCTGTAAGGGCAGACAGTTCCTCAGAGGCCCTGTTTACAACTTCATCTATTGCCCTTTCCCTGTCCTCATCAATGAGGTATGGCTTGACATTTTCAAGAAGCTGTATGCATCTGTTGTGGGCTGCCTGCACAGGGTCTTTTGCAATGGCTTCTGAAACGCTTGTGCTTTTTAAATTTATAAGCGCATGGCGGAAAGTAAGATTGTCCCTGAAATTTGCTGCAGTATGCCGGGTGTCAATAAACAGCCCCCCGATCCCTCTTTCCCTTATAAGCTCAAGGGAGGAGTCAAAATGTTTTTGCCCTATTCCTTTTATAAGCTGTCTCTGGTTTGCAGCTATGTCTAGATCAAGGATAACCTGTTCCATGGAAAATACTACTGCGCCTCCGATAATGCCTACAGGAAATGACGGCTCGCCTGCAAGAGTTGAGGCTGTGGATTTAAAAATCCTTTCATATACTGAAAGCAGGCCGGGCACAGGCGCATCTATAAGCCCCACGCCCAGGCCGCAGGGAACGCCATATTTTTGTCTGAAAAGCTGTCCGACAGCAAGATCAGCCATTACGGCCTCCGGTGCTGCAAAACAGGCAGTCCCTGTTGCCGGGTTTAAAACGCCTGATACGCAATTTGCCTCAACTGCACAATTGTTGTTAAATGTCTTTACTGCAGCCCATACGGCAAGTATTTCAGCTGTACCCACAATAGCGGCAGATACAGGAAAGATTGGAGTCGATATGCCTACCAGCGGCATTGGAAGTATTGATATACATAGATTATTTTTTGCCATAGCTTCAATTATTGCAGCTTCGGGCCTTGTGAGGCGAAGTAGAGTTTCCGTATCATGAATGTTTACAAACACCGGGCTTTTTATATACCGGCTGGCAGAGCCTTTTACTATTCTTCCCATTTCCATGAGATATGGAAGCTGCCGCCTGTCAATAATTGTCGTGCATCCGGGTTTTGAAGAGTGTTTTGCAACAAGAGCGGCCCCCTTTATTGCAACCATTTTCGGAGCCAAATCGCTGCCGTCATTTTCCTTCACATAATGCACGGCATTTCCAACCGTAACGATTTCAGGAAGCGCCTGGGCAAGGTTTACCATATTTATAAAATCATCTTTTGTGGCATACCTGTTTATGCCTTTTTTATGGTCATAAAAAAGCGGGGCGCCTCCTCCAAAACTTGCCTCTATTTTTGGTGCACTGTTCCTGAAGGGGGAATGCCAGCTGTATGTGAGCTTATTTTCTATATCTGTCTCTGAAAAATCACTGCCGGAAAATGCAGCCATTCTTTCTTTTTCCTCTGCTGCTGCAAGCGCTATTATTTCATCTGTAAGCTTTTTTGGTATACGGGCAATTTCTGCTTCAAAGTCCACTTTTGCGCCTGCTCTTGAAAGCGACTTAAGAAGGGCTTCGTTTTCAATCTTCATGCCCGGGTTTTCCAGCAGGCTTACTGCATTATCATGCAGTTTTTCAAGTTCATCTAAAGTCAGCATTTTCAAAAAACCTGTGAATGGACGCATTTTATAACTCCCTTATATTATTGGGTTTTAGCAGTTTAAATATTAAAATCTTTACTGTATTGCCCTATTATATCTCATTTTTTTACAAATCTATAAATGGCTGATTATCAAAATTTATAAATAAATATAATTATTTTGCCGTGGCTGCCTTTTTTTGCTATAAGCCCTGGCTTCTTTTTAAAAAACGCTAAATTCAATATAATAGTACTGTTATGAGTTTTAATAATTTTTCGACAATAGGCAAAATATTAATATTTATAGGAGCCGGCATAGCAGTGCTGGGCCTTATATTATTTTTGGGCTCAAAAATACCATTTTTTGGAAGGCTTCCGGGAGATATAAGCATACGCAGGGAAAATTTCAGTTTATATTTTCCGGTTTCCACATCAATAATTATCAGCATAGTTCTTACAGTTATAATAAATGTAATAATATTTTTGATTTTTAAGTTCAGGAAATAAATATAATTTAACAATTGGCGGTGATATTATGTTTGAAAACCAGATAAGGGAAAGCGTGGTTGCAGGAAGCTTTTATTCTGCCAACCCTGAAGCGCTGGCAGAAAATATAACACAGTATCTTAAAAACTGCCCAAAAAAAGATATTGCAAATATTAAAGCAATAGTTTGCCCCCATGCAGGATATATTTACTCAGGACAGGTTGCTGCCTGCTCTTACATGCAGGTGCAGGGCAGCAGTTATGATTGTGCAATTATAGTTGCGCCATCTCATGCGGAATACTTTGATTTCAATTCAGTGTTTGCGGGCAAGGCATACAAAACGCCTCTTGGGCTTGCTAAAGTAGATATTGAGCGCTGCCATGCGCTTGTAAGCGGTTCAGGGTATGCTGATTCTATACAGATATCAAATGCCGGGCACAATAGAGAGCACAGCCTTGAAGTCCAGATTCCTTTTCTGCAGATTGTTTTTGAGGATATTAAAATAGTGCCGATTGTCATGGGAAGCCAGAACAGGACAAATATTGAAAGCCTTGGAAATGCCATAGGCAATATCCTTAAAGGACAAAAAATACTAATCATTGCAAGCACTGATCTTTCACATTACCACCCGGCAAGTGTTGCATCAGGGCTTGACAGCAAAGTACTTGAAAATTTAAAAAGCTTTGACCCGGAAAAATTCACTGAGCAAATTTCAAAGGATGCGCTTGAAATGTGCGGAGGCGGTCCGGTAGCTGCTGCAATGATAGCGTCAAAGCTAATGGGCGCAGATTCTGCCGAAATAATAAGCTACCAGGACTCCGGTGATGTCAGCGGGGACAAGTCTGCAGTAGTCGGCTACGTATCTGCAGCATTTTACAGGAAAGGATAAAAAAATGTCCAGTATTAATCTTAATCCGGAACAGAAAAAGATGCTTCTTGAGATTGCAAGGAAAACAATAGAAAACGCAGTTACAGGGAAAAATATGCCTGCCTATAAAATAGAAGACAGAATATTAAATACTGAATGCGGAGCCTTTGTGACAATACATAAAAATGGCAACTTAAGGGGGTGCATAGGCAATGTAATCGGCAGGGGCCCTCTCTGGAAAACAGTTATGCAGATGGCAGTTGAGGCATCCCTGCATGATCCAAGGTTTAGCCCGTTATCTGAAAGTGAACTTGAAGATATTGACATAGAGATATCAGTGCTTTCACCTTTTGAAAAGATAGCAGACATTGAAAAAATAGAAGTCGGCGTGCACGGGATTTTTATAAAGAAAGGATATTACCAGGGCCTTCTTCTTCCCCAGGTTGCAACGGAATACGGATGGACAAGAAACCAGTTTTTGGAGCATACCTGCTTAAAGGCAGGAATGCATACTGACTGCTACAGAGATAAGGGTTGTGAAATACTGATATTTTCAGCAACAGTTTTCGGGGAAAAAGAGTCAGGTCTCTAATGTGTAAATCTGGTAATATTTCTTTTATGTTTTTACGGAGTTTTAGATGAAGAAAAAAATTTCTTATATGATTCTGTCATTTATAGTAATCTTTTCCATGTTTATAATTGCAGCAACATGCAGCTTTTGCGGCATGAGCCTTGATACCGAGGACCCGGATAATAAAATTTCTGATACCGGCAGTGAAACTTTGCCTGTTGAACCAGATAACAATAATTCAAGGGGTGATGCTAAAAAGCAGGCCGCTTCAATCAGCCTTGCCGTTTCTGAAGGCCCTTTTTACTCAGCAGAAGATGATGTCTGCTACTGGAGGGTAAAAGCTAAAGTTACAGGTAATCCTGCGCCCGCGATAAAGTGGAGCGCTGATTTCAGCAATGGCTCCTATGGAAACACTGTAGCCCAGGTCAACCTTACAAGAGATAACCCCAGCTACACTTTGACCGCCACTGCTAAAAATTCTGAAGGAAGCGCTACTGACAGCATTCTACTCTTTTGGCAATGTGATGGCGAAGAAGGTATAGAAGACGAAGAAGAAGATGATGAAGAAGAAGTGGTAGAAGTATTTGAGGAATCCCTGGATTTAATAGCAACAGGCACACTTAGCGAGGCCGGATGGGAAGACTTCGGGCATTTAACTGCATTTACTGGAGATGATGATTTTAATAACCAGGTTAAGGGAGTTCTGAGTTTTGGCCATGACGAACAGTTTGAAAGGTTATTTGGCGCAGAAGTTTTAGAAGCCCGCGTAATTATTCCGGATATTGAAATAGTTGGGTTTCCTGAATTTGGTGATGTGGTTTATGTAAGGCCCTGCCATTATATAGAATTCTCCCCACACTGTTCAATCGGCGCACACTTCCCCATAGAGGGCCTGGAAAATATAGATTCTGCAGATGAAACCTTTAAAGAGGCTATGCAATATGTCCTGGATAATAATATACCGCAATTTCACCTTATCCTGGAATTTGGAGGAATGCTGACAAATTCGGACGGAAGCCAGGATGGATTAAGGATTGTACATGCTGATGATATTGTTGTAATTATAAGACACCGGTAACTACTTTAAAATATGCAGTAATTATAAAGCAAAGATTATCATTATGAAATTAAAATTAATAACCGGTTGTTACTGGCAATCGGGCATATTTAGACTGGGAAATTATAATAGCTCTTTTCTTGCCGATTCAATTACCTTATCTATTTTTTTCCTGTAATGCCCAGGTGCTTCAAAAGCTTTCATGTTAGACAATAAACTTTTAAATTTTTTATCTGCTTTATCCAGTATGTCATTATCCATATCAGCAGCTTTATAAAATTTTTCTCTTCTATAAGTCGTGTCAAGTATATCTGAATGCCATAAAATATCTTTAAAAAAATCAAGAGTCTGCTGGCTTCCAAGATAGGCCCCCTTATCTCCAAAACCAGTCCTGTGTATCAAATCCAGGTCAATCATTTCTTTTGTCACTTTTATTCCCTGAAAGAATTTATATAATGCACTGTTAAAGTCAAGATCTATCATCGCCTGCACAGGTGAAAATGCAGATGCATTATCAAGAACCCCAATAGGCAGTGAATTGCTGGAAGTGCAGCCTAGAGCTATTTGCCTGAAAGCCTTAAGAAGAGAAGCCTGTATACCGGGAGCCTTTGCTTCAATATAAGCAGGATCAACATTTAAGACAAGCCCGTATTTATATTTAAACAACTGATGCAGGCCCGCATCTGTAAGTATTGCAGCAGGAGTGGAAAATCTTATATTGGTTGTCTGCATATCCATTTCACCGCTTATTGAACAACCAAAATAATAAAGATCAGGATATAATAAAGAAGTTGCAGCAATACCTCCCAATATTTCAGCTGCTGCAACAACAATGCTGCCTGCCGGCGTAACAGGTGTAGTACCGCCAAGTATCGGCATTGATGCAAAGCAAACGGGGAATCCATATTTGAGGCTTTGCTCAAGTACATTGCAGGACCTGTCATCTATTTTCAGCGGAGAAGTGGTGCAATAGACATAGGTAATCACAGGAGGGTCTTTGCTTATTTTTTCTTCATTATTTTCTGCTGCAAGGTAAGCAAGCTCTGCAAGATATTTTACCTGGACAGCATTATTTACCTCTACCACTCCCGGCTTGCTTGTGTTTAATAACAAAAGTCTTGCAGACTCGATTGTTTCAATCTTTGCATCAAACTCAGAACATACAAAAGGTATATTGACATATTTTACAGGTTCCAGAGCTTCGCCAAGCTTTATCATATTAATTTGGTCCTCTGCTGTAGGCGCCCTGTAAATGCCGCTTGGATAATCATACATCCATACAACATTAAAACCGTAATCAACACAAAATTCATCAGGGTTTGCTACATCATTTTCAGGCAGTTCCCTGCAAAATGGGTATGTCAAAGATGAGCGAACCATTTTATATCTGTTTCTCTGCTTTTCAATCTGGTTTTGGACAACTTCGGGTTTAAGCCATGCCTGCTGCTTTTGAAAATCAACTCTGCACCCTGCTTCAGCAAGAGCTTTAAGAAGAAAATTTCCATGTATTTTCAGACCTGTTTTTTCCAGTACTTCGAGCACAGACTGGTGCATTATCTCAAGTTCATGTTCATCAAAAACTTTGATTATCCCTTTGAGCATATAATTCTCCAATTATTAAATTGCCAAATTATTACAAAACTTAGAAAAGTATAAAATCGAATTTTTTACAAGCAATAATCGGCTGCAGTAAGTACCATTATTTTTATAAGCTGAAAAACACTGTCAATATCCACATATTCATCTATACCGTGAGGGTTTGCTCCTGAGGGTCCAAGAACCACTACATCGGTGTTGCTTACTTTTTTAAAAGCAAAAGCATCCGTTCCATAAGGTATGCCCTTTTCAATATATTCAATGCCAAGATTTTTATATGCTTTTCTTATAGAATTCATTGCAGGGTGATTTGTATCAGTTTTATGGCCGTATAAAAATCTTATGACATTCTCAATTACTGGAAATTTTTCTTGAAATTCTTTATATTTTCCAAGCTCTTTATGCATAAAATCCAGGAAATCTTTTCTATAGCTTTCTTCATCCATATATGAATATGCTTCAAGCCAGAAATAAATGTGGCCCTCAGTGGGCACTGCTCCAGATTCAAGGTAATTTGAGCCACCTGAATAAAATTGATAAGTCAACAGTTTTATTTTGAATTCATCATTAAAAGCTTCAGGAACTTTAAAACTCTTGATATATGTATCATATTTTTCCAATGCCAGCGCAATTTTACTTAATTTATATATCGGGTTTTCAAGGTCAACATCTGCACCTATACCGCCTACGCCTTTTTCTGATACATCGATCTTCCAGTCCGTGCCGCCAAATGTTTCTATTCCTGCGGCAAGATTACTTATTTCAGGCACAATAGCAAAATCTATGTCCGGGTTTCTTAACCTTGCGGCAATTGTTCCATTTACTCCACCATTTTCTTCATCAACTACGCTTTCGGCAAAAACATCGCCCTTAAGTTTAATTTTTAACTCTTTAATGCATTTAAGAGCTATAAAACCTGCAAGGGTGCCAGCCTTCATATCAACAGAACCTCTACCATAAAGTTTTCCATCTTTGATATTTCCACTGTACGGGTCTTCAAAAACAGTCCATTTTTTCCCGTAGTCAGGCATGGTATCTATATGGCCTGAAAATGCCAGGCTCTTTTTTTGCCCCGAACCTTTTAATCTGGCAACAAGGTTCGGCCTGTTTTTATAAATTTTTTCAACCCCGTCTATGGTCGGAAAGAAGTATGGATTTTGTCTTATCCCTTCTACATCGTCTATTTCGAATAAATCTATATCTTCTGCAGGAAGATATGAGGAAACAATATCATATATATATTCCTGGCCCGGCTTTTCATTTCCGCCTGGGGGCATATTTACCGTATTTATCCTGACAAGCCCAGATATATTATCAAGTATATAGTCTCTGTTGGCATTGACCCAATTTTCAATTTCTCCTGCTAACTGCAATACTTACTCCTTTGGATATATTGACTTTATATGATTTTGTTTTATCAGTATCCTACTGTCTCCCAGCATTCAAAGGGCGCTGCTATCT
>JAFGMJ010000068.1 GCA_016927635.1 Actinomycetota bacterium | reverse complement strand
TGGCGGAGAGAGAGGGATTCGAACCCCCGGAGCAACTCACGTCACTCACACGCTCTCCAAGCGTGCGCTTTCAGCCAGCTCAGCCATCTCTCCTTATAATTCCGTAAATAGAATCATGCAGAATAAATGAAATTATATCATAATAAAAAAGTGAAAATTATCTTTTTTTAAAAATATAATGCCCCGGAAAACTTGCTGTAAATAATCCGGGGCAAAAAAGTCAGGCATTGAAATATTATTTCAAATCATAAAAACATATACAGATTTATCTTTTTATTTGTACATATTTAACATCAGTTTGCCCGCAAGTGCTTTCCCGAGTTCTTCTTTTTCAAAGCCACTATAAATTTCAGTATTCCAGAGAACTCTTATAACTGTTTCTCCTTTAATGATTACAATTGCTGTTAAATTATTATCAAAATCACAAAGATAGGCTTTGTCTCCTATCTCGCTTATTTCCCTATCAGAACCTTCAATCATAAAATTCCTCGGGTTTTCAAATTCAGCAATACCGCCATTTACAAACACATAAAAGCCGATTTTTGAGTCTTCTTTTCCTTCTATCATATATGAACCCATAGGTTTGCCATCCTGGGCTGCGCTGCCCGCTTCAGGAAAATATGTCATATCCTCACCGGTTATTTCTGCAACTTCTTTTGCAGAAATTGCATCAGTTAAGGCCCATCCCTGCGCAAGAGTTATTTCATCTTTTAGTCCTTCTGTTTCAGGACTTTGCTCTTGCTCTGTGTTTTCTTCAGCTTCTGCTTCTTCTTCTATTGTGTCTTCTGCTGATACCTCAACTTGTGTTGCCAGTGTCTCCTGCTCGTTTTGTGTGCTTTGAACTACAGATTCTTCTAAAGGAACTTTGCCGGAAATATCTGTTTTGCATGATGCCAGAAAGAAGAAACCTGAAATCAAAACCATTATTATGGCTATTGCCCAAGACATTTTTGTAAACGGCATATTTATCCTCACTTTTAGACTATTATTAATAAAAATCTAAAAGATTTTATTAGAAAAAAGAATTTTGTAAATATACACTTCTGAATTTTTTTAAGAATGGCGGAGAGGGAGGGATTCGGTCTTCCGTCTCGCCTGCTGGCTCGCTGCAGAGCCGCAGACTCCATCGCCTTCGCTCAGTCCGTCTTTTCGAATCCCGCAAAATATACCTTTGTGGCATATTTTACACAAAAAGGCTTTATCATTAAATTAAGCTTAATGGCGGAGAGGGAGGGATTCGAACCCTCGAGGCGGGTTTAAACCCGCCTAACCGCTTAGCAGGCGGCCCTTTTCGGCCTCTCAAGCACCTCTCCGTAAAAGCATGGCTGTGGTTGTCGGATATTTTAAGTGATTTACCATAAGTCAGCAAACCATATAATAGCATAATTTTAAAAAAAATCATTAAAATAAAGGGCTTATTTTAACTCTGTTATTTTAAAAGAAATGGCTCGCCTGCTGGCTCGCTGCAGAGCCGCGGATTCACTCGCCTTTGCTCACTCCGTCCTTTCGAATCCTTCACATATGCCAATAGCATATGCTTACAGGCACAATAGTTTATAGTCAAAATCAAATATAAATGGCGCGCCTGAGAGGATTCGAACCTCCGACCTTTGGTTTCGTAGACCACCGCTCTATCCAACTGAGCTACAGGCGCAGCTGGCGGAGAGGGAGGGATTCGAACCCCCGGAGGACAAAGCCCTCAACGGTTTTCAAGACCGCCGCATTCAACCACTCTGCCACCTCTCCAGAAAAAAGAATTATAGCATATTTCAATTATAATAAAATATAAAAAAGATTTAAAAATCCAGTAGATAAATTTTACATTCTTCTGTTAAAATTTTACCTTTTTATGATTTCCATACCTCCCATATAAGCAATAAGATTTTGCGGAATCCTTATATTCCCATATCTGTCCTGGTAATTTTCCATTATTGCCATTATCACCCGGCCCACTGCACAGGCCGTGCTGTTCATAGTATGTACAAACCCTTTTCTTTCCCCATCCTTAAACCTTATATTCAACCTTCTTGCCTGGAACTCTGTATCATTGCTGCATGAAGCTATTTCCCTGTAATTTTTCTGGGCTGGCATCCATGCTTCAAGATCATACTTTTTTGCATTTGGCGTGCCTATATCACCTGTGCACATATTCATAATCCTGTAATGAAGCCCCAGGCCTTTTACAATCTCTTCCAGTGTATCTCTTAAAAACTCAAAATCATCCCAGCTGTTTTCCGGGTGTGAAAATATAAACATTTCTATTTTGTCGAACTGGTGGACCCTGAAAAGGCCCCCGAGGTCCTTTCCGTAGCTTCCGGCTTCCCTTCTGAAACATGTTGAATAAGCGGCATATTTTTGCGGAAGCTTTTCAGCACTTATAGTCTCATCGCTGTGATAAGCGCATAGCGGCACTTCAGAGGTTCCGATCAAATATAAATCATCCAGCTCAGTTTTATAATACTGGCTTGCTTCAACAGGAAAAAAACCTGTTCCATACATAGCTCTTTCTTTTACAAGCACCGGTGGAACAAGTGGTATAAAACCTCTTTTAGATAGAATATTAAGGACATACTGGACCAGCGCAAACTGAAGCATTACATTTTCATTTTTTAAAAATACAAACCTGGAGCCGGATATTTTTGCAGCTCTTTCCTCATCAATAATGCCAAGCATTACCCCCAGCTCGGAATGGCTTTTTGGAATAAAGTCAAAATCCGGCACTCTGCCAACTTTATAGGCCATTATATTATCATTTTCATCTTTTCCTACAGGAACAGACTCATGTGTTAAATTAGGATAAGTGGATATTTTTTCAAAAAAACTCTTTTCTAATAATTCAAGTTCAGATTCAAGGTCTTTCAACCCTAGATTCAGTTCTTTCATTTCCGTAATCATTTTCTGTTTATCTTCTCCTGATGCTTTAGGTATGATTGCAGAAACTTCATTTTTCCTTGCACGCATTTTTTCCACTTTAAAAATCAGTTTTCTTCTTTTCTCGTCAAGAGCAATATCCTCATCTATATCGATGTCCATATTTCTTTTTTTTACTTCTTCTTTATAAACTTCAGGGTTTTTCCTGAATTTTTCTAAATCAATCACAGGATTATCCTTTCTTATCAGTGTTTTCCTTAATTGGATTTACTCTTTTTCCCAGGCAGGATAAGAACCGAGTATTTTTACAAGATAGACTTTATTCCTTAAGCTCTCAATTGCCTCATACACCACTTTATCATGAAGATGACCATCCATATCTATCATAAAAACATAGTCACCCAGATCCTTTTTAGCTGGCCTGGATTCAAGTCTTGTAAGATTTATTTCTCTTTCTGCAAACTCTTTTAAAATATTGAAAAGGCTTCCCGGTTTGTCTTTTTTCAAAAAACATACTATTGAAGTCTTGTCATGGCCTGTTCTTGAAGCAATATGGTTTCCGACAATAATAAATCTTGTTTTATTATCTTTATTATCTTCAATATCGCTATCAATAATCTCAAGGCCATATATTTCTGCAGCAATTTTTGTGCCGATTGCAGCATAGCTGCTATCCTGAGAAATTATTTTCTTTACAGCTTCTGCAGTGCTATTTGCAGCTATTATTTCATAATCTGAAAAATTTGCTCCCAAATATGCCCTGCATTGAGCCGTTGCGTGTGGGTGTGATATTATTTTTTTTATCTGTTTTATTTTTGTACCGGTTTTAGCAATAAGGTAATGTTTTATGGGAATTGTTATCTCTGCAATTATTTTTACTTCACTTTCAAATGTCAGTATATCCTGAGTGAGGTTTACAGAACCTTCAATTGAATTTTCAATAGGTATTATTCCAAGTGCCGCATCTCCCCTGTCCACACTTTTTATTACTTCAGTAATAGTCATCATGGCAATTTTTTCTATTTTACCATTATCTTCTTTCATTTTCTTGATTTCATTTATGGCCTGTATGTACCTGACAAGCGCCTCTTCGGTAAAAGTACCTTCAGGACCAAGATAAGAGATTATTTTATTACCTTTCATGCATTTGCCTTATTTTGTAATGAATTTTTTATATTATTTTTAATTTTTTTATATTTTTAAAATAAATACAATAT
>JAFGMJ010000067.1 GCA_016927635.1 Actinomycetota bacterium | reverse complement strand
TGAAGAAGCTGCAAAACTGCGGGATACTATCAAAAAATTGAAAAAGAAACTCATTGTCGGCAAAAATATAAGTTAGACAACCATACCTCGGACTTATTGTATTCCAAGAGACTTAATTTATTAATACCATGGACAGTAATTCTTTATTTAAAATTATAAAAAATAAAAAAACTTTGTCAAAAAAGAATGATGCAGATTCTGTTATACTGACAACAAGGTCAAGAATTGCAAGAAATATTGCAGGTTACAGATTTCCGGCACTGAATACGAATGAAGACAGAAGAAATATTTTAAAAACAGTAAAAGATTCTTTTTTTAAACTGGCAGATAATAAAAAGTATTATTTTTACAATATGTCACGCCTTACAAGATTCCAGAGGCAGTTTCTTCTTGAAAGACATATGATAAGCGCTGAGATGACGCAAAGGCTCTATGCAAAAGGGCTTATACTTAAATACAACGCTGGAAGACCTTTCGATTCTGATTCGATTCTTATAAATGAGGAGGATCACGTACGCATACGAAGCATAAGAGAAGGATTAAATATTTACAGGACATATTCGGAAATTGAAAAGCTTGAAAGAATCCTTGAAAAAAACATAAGATTTGCATATGAAAAAGATTTCGGCTATCTTACAAGCAGCCTGTCAAATATTGGGACAGCCCTCAGAATATCAGTAATTGCGCATCTTCCAGGCCTTGTGCTTTCCGGTAAAATAGAGGATCTTATTAAAAGACTTTTAAATATCAAGCTAAATATAAAAGGGGTTTTTGGTGAAAACTCCGAGATTGCAGGCAATCTTTTCCAGGTTTCAAATAATGTATCCACCGGAAAGTATGAAAAAGATATTCTGGATGAAATGGATGCTGTATGTTTAAACATTGTTGAAGAAGAAAAAAAAGCAATAGAGCTGTTAAAAGAAAATATCCCTATAATTGTTGAAGACAGTGTTTTAAGAGCTTACGGTATGCTGGAATATGCCAGGATGCTGTCTTTTGGGGAATCCCTGGAGTTACTTTCAATGATAGCACTTGGAGTAGAACTTAAAATAATAAATAAAGTTAAACCTTTTGATTTTTACCAGTTGATAAGTTTGCTTGGAGAGTCTAATATAATAATAGGCAAAAAAAATAACGAAGAGGTTTCAGTCGAAGACATTGACAGGATGAGGGCAGAACTGATAAGGGCTGAACTATTGAAATATTGATAAATAAGGAATGATATAAAATGTTTGAAAGATTTACAGAAAGAGCCAGGAAAGTAGTTGTAAGGGCGCAGGACGAGGCAAGGTTTCTTAAGCAGAATTATATCGGCACTGAGCATCTGTTGCTTGGGCTCATAGGGGAAAAAGATGGTATTGCAGCAAAAGTGATGCAATCTTTAAACATTTCCCTTGAAGAGATAAGAATGGCTGTCAGGGAATCTGTAACAGAGGGTTCATCAGACGTATATGAACATATACCGTTTACTCCGCGTGCAAAAAAGGTGCTTGAGCTTTCACTGCGGGAAGCCCTGCAGATGGGCCATAATTATATTGGTACCGAGCACATACTTCTGGGTCTTTTAAGGGAAGGCGAGGGAGTAGCTGCAAGGGTATTAAATTCGTTTGGAATAAATATTGACATAGTAAAAGAGAAAATAAGGGAAATATTAAATAAATATCCTTTTTATCCGCAGGATGAAAGCGCAAATACTGAAAAGACCCAGAAAAGAGCCTTAAAAATGCTTAACCAGTATGGAAGAGATTTAACCCAGCTCGCAAGAGATAATAAGCTTGACCCTGTAATCGGGAGGAAAAAAGAGATAGAAAGGATAATGCAGATACTCTCGAGAAGGACAAAAAACAACCCTATACTGATTGGCGAATCAGGTGTAGGCAAAACCGCAATAGTCGAAGGTCTTGCACAGGCTATAGTTTCAAAAGATATACCGCCAAATTTAAAAAACAAGAAAATATTTACACTGGATCTTGGTGCGCTTGTTGCAGGCTCAAGATACAGGGGAGATTTTGAAGAAAGGCTGAAGAAAGTCTTGCAGGAAATAAAAGAAGATGGCGAAATAATGATATTTATTGATGAGGTACACACGCTTGTAGGAGCAGGTGCTGCTGAGGGAGCAATTGACGCTGCCTCAATTTTAAAGCCTATGCTTGCCAGAGGAGAAATACAGACAATTGGCGCTACAACACTTAATGAATACAGGAAATACGTTGAAAAGGATAAAGCGCTTGAAAGAAGATTCCAGCCTATTTATGTGGATGAGCCAGGGGAATTTGAAACCATTGAAATACTGAGGGGATTGAAAGACAGATATGAGGAGTTCCATAACTTAAGCATTACAGAAAACGCCATAAAATCTGCTGTCAAACTATCCCATAGATATATATCTGACAGATTCCTGCCTGATAAGGCAATAGACTTAATAGATGAAGCTGCCTCAAGGGTAAGGCTTAGGAATCTTTCAAACCCTCCAGACTTAAAAGAGCTTGAGCAGAATATAGAAAAGGTCGTTTCAGAAAAAGAGGCTGCAATTAAGGCCCAGGATTTTGAAAAGGCAGCGGAATATCGTGACAGGGAAAAGCAGCTTATAAAGGAAAAAATCAAAATTGAGGAAAACTGGGGAAGAATCGGCAAGGACGAGAAAGAAAAAGTGGACGAAAATGAGATTGCTGAAGTCCTTTCAAGCTGGACAGGCATTCCGGTATTTAAACTGACTGAGACAGAGTCAGCAAAACTTCTTAAAATGGAAGATGATCTTCACAAAAGAGTCGTGGGCCAGGATGAGGCAATAAAGACAGTTTCCCGGGCAATAAGGCGCTCCAGGAGCGGACTTAAAGATCCCAAAAGACCGATAGGTTCTTTTATATTCCTTGGCCCAAGCGGCGTTGGAAAAACTGAGCTTGCCAAGACAATAGCAGAATTTCTTTTCGGAAAAGAAGATGCACTTATACAGATAGATATGTCGGAATATATGGAAAAGCACTCGGTTTCCAAACTTGTGGGTTCGCCTCCAGGATATGTAGGGTATGATGAAGGCGGCCAGCTCACTGAAAAGATAAGAAGAAGGCCGTACAGCGTCATACTGCTTGATGAAATTGAAAAGGCCCATTATGATGTTTTTAATATACTGCTTCAAATATTTGAAGATGGCCACTTAACTGATTCACAGGGAAGAAGAGTTGATTTTAAAAATACTGTTATTATCATGACATCAAACCTTGGAGCAAGAGAAATAAACAAGAACAATCCTCTTGGTTTTAAAAAGACAGACGATGAAGACCTTTCTTATGAAGAAATAAAAAATAAAGTGATGAGCGAACTTAAAAAAACATTCAGGCCTGAATTTTTAAACAGACTGGATGAAATTATTGTTTTCCATAAATTAACAAAAAAAGAAATTTACCTTATAATAGACCTAATGATTTCAAGACTGTTGGACCAGCTTGAAATACAGGGTATAACCATGGAATTAAAAGAATCAGCAAAGGAACTGCTTCTTAAAAAAGGTTATGACGCTGCCATGGGAGCAAGGCCTATGAGAAGGACCATACAGAATCTTATAGAGGATATTATATCTGAAAAGATAATAGGCGGTGAAATAAAAGCAGGTGACCATATTGAGGTAACCGGGAATGCAGAAGAGCTTCATTTTGAAATAAAAAGATTTACTGAAGCGGTTTTGAAAGCCTGATTTTGTGCTGCCTGATTCGTTTTTATGCAATTTGTATTTTTAAAGATAAATATTAAAAACTTGAACAGGTTAAACTTTAATATTTAATGAAAGAAAAAGACGAAGAGCTATTACTTGGCAGTCTGAGAAGGATTGCACCCGGGACGGATATAAGGACCGGAATAGAGTATATCCTTCAGGGTAAAACTGGCGCGCTTATAGTTGTCGGGGACTCTGAACAGGTGCTTAAACTTGTTGACGGCGGTTTTTACATAGGCTGCAGTTTCACGCCGGCAAAGTTTTATGAACTTGCAAAAATGGATGGCGCAATAATACTGAGCAGGGATGCCGGAAGGATATTGTATGCAAACGCACATCTTTATCCAAATCCGCTTATAAAAACCACTGAGACAGGTACAAGGCATCGTACTGCTGAAAGAGTTGCAAAACAGACAAAAACTCTTGTAATTTCAATTTCACAGAAAAGGGATGTTGTGACTATATATATAGACAGCATCAAATATATACTTGAGGAGCCAAGAATTGTACTTTCAAAAGCAAACCAGGCTCTTCAGACGCTTGCAAAATACAAAGAAGGTCTTGATTACCTTATGGTAAATCTCAATGTCAGGGAACTTGAAGATATAACTACTTTATATGATGTCGTATCTGTGCTGCAGAAATCGGCTATAGTGCAGAAAACAGAAAAAGAAGTGAAAAGGTTTATCTATGAACTCGGCTCTGACGGAAGGCTTTTAAATATGCAGGTTGAAGAACTTATGATAAATGTTGTCGATGAAAGCTTAAAAGTCATTGAGGACTACAAAGTCATTAATGATAATGTTAAACCTTCTGATATTAAAAACAGGATAAACGCTTTTCATGAAGATACTCTTTTTGACCTTGAAAATACTGCCAAAATCCTCGGGTATAAGCCAGAAGGCAATTTAAAAGAATTTGGTGTCCAGCCCAGAGGAATAAGGATAATATCTGAAATAAAGCGCCTGCCGGACCAGCTTTTAAAAAATATTTTTGCAAAATTTAAAAATCTTAAAGAAATAATAAATGCATCTATAGAGGAGCTTTCAGAAATACAGGGCATGGGCAAAGCCAGGGCAAGCCTTCTGCACGACAGATTGAAAAAATTTGCAGAGTATTACCTGTATAATGAACAATACAGCTACAGGGGAGGCGTAGCCCAGAAAAATAATTTCTGAACTTAGATCTTTCAATGTTTTCTCCGTTTTTATGTTTGCGGATTTTAATACCATAATTTTATTCATCATTATTATAAATACATGGTTTCAGCAATAATTACAGCAGCAGGTAAAGGCACGAGGTTAAGAAGTGATATAAGCAAGCAGTTTATCAAAATTT
>JAFGMJ010000066.1 GCA_016927635.1 Actinomycetota bacterium | reverse complement strand
GTCATCATCTTTAAACCTGTTTGCAAGATTTGCTTCGTCGTGAAGAATTAAAGAATTGGACACTTCTGTTTTACTTTTGTCAGGCATGCTGTTCTTTTTTATTTTAAGATTTAACTTTTCTTCAGTATTATTTTGGCTTATATAACTCTTAAAAATACTATTATAAGATCTCAGGGGTGATATTTCACCATAAAATATTCTCTGTATGCCTCGCTCTGATATATTCATATTGAAGTACTCACTTAAAATTTGCCCAAGCACTGCATAGTTTGCAGCAATAGAGGGCAAAGTTATAATAGATGCATTGCTTTTCTTGATTATTTTTTCAAACTCCAGCATATCATTTGCATTTCCAGGGGTTTTTGACAAATAATTTAAATATATTTCTTTTTTAGAATTTTTATAATCGGCTCTCATTTCTTCTTCAAAGCTGTCTGATGAGTTTTTCCCATTTGCACGTAAAGAAATGTTTATCATGGTTGATACGATCTGGGTTAAATTGCCATAAAATACATTTATTTGCGGATTTTGGAGAGAAAAATCCATTATCAATTTGACAATATTATTTGTACCCCCTTCAAGAGCGAAATCATTCTCGTTTTTAACAATAGAAGGCATTAAAGACTGGTCTTTTTTTTCAGGTATTTTGTCTGTATCAGCTTCAATAAAAATACATGTTCCACTGCCAGGCCTGGAATGGGTTATTTTAATATTATCCACATTAAGCTTGATTGAAAAAAGAGCCATGCCTCTGCCGTGGAAGCCATATGCGTCTTTTACCGAATTTTCCAGCTTGGAAGTAACTCTGGACTGGAATATAAGTTTATGGAATTTTTCAGGAATACCGGAACCGTCATCTATGAAATATAAAAATCTTTTTCTATCGCCTGTTTTTTTTGTTGCAATTAAAATATTTTTGCTGCCGGCATCCCTGCAATTTCTAAGGCATTCCAGAACAATGTCTTCTATTGTATTTATATCCTGAAGAGCCTGCCGCCTTTCTGCCTCAGATATTTTTAATTTAACAAAACCGCTTCCAAGATCCTCTTCGACTTTAAGATGATTTGATATATTGAGATCAGAAAAAAATTTATTATAATCAATATTTCTATTCATACATATTTTTATTTTGCATATTCAATAGACCTGCTTTCTCTTATTACAGTAACTTTTATTTGTCCCGGATATTCCATTTCACTTTCAATTTTTTTAGCTATATCCTTTGCAACTACTGCCGCCAGGTCATCATTTATTTCGTCAGGTTTTACCATGACTCTTATTTCTCTTCCAGCCTGAATTGCATATGCTTTTTCAATGCCGTTAAATTCTGTAGCTATTCTTTCAAGACTTTCAAGACGCTTGATATAACTTTCGATAGTTTCTCTTCTTGCTCCTGGTCTTGAGCCGGATATTGTATCTGCAGCCTGTACTATTACATCAAGAAATGTCTGCACTTCTATTTCATTGTGATGAGCTTCTATGGCATGGGCTATTTCTTCATCCTCATGCAGTCTTCTTGCAAGTTCAGCGCCTATTATTGCGTGAGAACCCTCTATATCATGTGTAAGAGCCTTACCTATATCGTGTAAAAGGCCCGCCCTTTTAGCTTTTTTAATATTTAATCCCAGCTCTGATGCTATAATTCCGGCAATATATGCAACTTCCTTTGAATGCATCAGCACATTCTGGCCATAACTTGTCCTGTATTTTAGGCGCCCAAGGACTTTTATTATTCCCGGGTTTATATCTGATATTCCAATATCAAAAATCGCCTGTTCGCCCTCCACTTTTATTTCATCATTTATCAGTCTCGTTGCTTTTTCATGCATTTCTTCAATTCTTGCCGGGTGTATTCTCCCATCAATTATAAGATTTTCCAGTGTTACCCTTGCTATTTCCCTTCTTACAGGGTCAAATGAAGAAAGAATAACTGCTTCAGGCGTATCGTCAACTATAATATTTATTCCAGTCAGGTTTTCAAAAACTCTTATATTCCTTCCTTCCCGGCCTATAATTCTTCCTTTCATCTCATCAGAAGGAAGGTTTACAACTGATACAGTGGCTTCGCTTGTGTGATCTATAGCACATCTCTGTATGGCCTGGGCAATTATTTTTTTGGCAAGTTTATCTGACTCTTCTTTAGTTTTCTGCTCTATTCTTTTTATTTCTTTTGCTGAGTCAAGCTTAGCGTCGTCTTCCATTTTTTTCATAAGTATTGCACGCGCTTCATCTCTTGTCAGCTCAGCAATAGCTTCCAGCCTTAAAATCTCTTTTTTTAAGGTTTCATCAAGCTTTGATCTTATATCTTCAATTTCTTTTTCCTTAGCTGAAAAACCCTGCTCTTTTTTCTCAAGATAAAATGCCTTTTTATCCAAAGATTCCTCTCTTGCAAGAAGCCTGTTTTCTATTTTCTGTATTTCAAATCGCTGGCGTTTTAACTCTTCCTCACTTCTGAGCTTAAGATTGGCAACTTCTTCTTTCCCTTCTATAACAGCTTCCTTTTTAAGAGAGGAAGCCTCTTTCTTTGCGTCATCTAAAATCCTGCTTGCTTTACTCTCAGCAGAATTAAGTTTATTATCAATTACTACTTTCCTGTAAAAATAACCTATGAAAAACCCAATAATGACTATGACCAAACCAATACCCACATATCTGAGTACAGTTAATAATGTTTCCATCTATTCCATCCCTTCACATAAAAAAATCGAGCATCTCTGCTCGATTTATAAGCTTTGCTGTACTTTTAAAATGGTTG